>JBEGML010000001.1:0-4891 GCA_041183145.1 Bacteroidota bacterium
AAATATTACCGGGCATACACAAAAGAGAGCAGGTGAACTGCTGCAGCAGCATGGCTTTAATGAATTACCCGGTGTAGGTAAAAAAAACACCCTACAGATTGCAGTTGATGTACTTAAGGAACCTATGTTTCTGTTGCTTATTGCATGTAGTTTGGTATATATACTATTAGGTGACTATACTGAAGGTATTGTTTTACTATGCTCCGTAATCATAATCATTTTTATTACTTTTTATCAAAACCGAAAAACCGAAAAATCACTTGAAGCCCTGAGAAATTTATCTTCCCCGATGGCACGTGTAATTCGTGATGGGAAAGAAATGAAAATTGCCGGAAGAGAATTGGTTCCAAAAGATATCATCATACTTATGGAAGGTGACAGAGTTCCCGCAGACGCAGATTTATTGGAAGGCTCACATTTGAGTATCGATGAATCTGTGCTTACCGGAGAATCTGCAGCGGTGAAAAAATCTGAAGATGACGACAACAAAATTTGGGGAGGCACCCTAGTAATTCAGGGGAGAGGCATTGGAATAATTACCGATACAGGAATAAAAAGTGCTTTTGGGAAAATAGGGCAGTCACTGAAGGATATAGAGCAAGATGAGACTCGTCTGCAAAAAGAAATGAAAGTACTCATCAGAAACCTGTTTATTATAGGCGCCATTTTTAGCTTGCTGGTGATAGGTGCATTTTATCTCAGCAGAGGGAATTTATTGAAGGCTATCTTAAGCGGACTTGCCGCCAGTATGGCAATATTGCCGGAAGAGTTTCCTGTTGTACTTACCATCTTTCTTGCACTGGGCGCATGGAGGCTGTCAAAAAACAAGGTGCTGACAAGAAAGCCAAGCGCAATTGAGACTTTAGGTTCTGCAACTATCTTGTGCAGTGATAAAACAGGCACCATTACAAAGAACCGCATGGAGATAGCAGCCTTCGTAGCCGGGAAAGAAATAATATACAAGGAACAATTCACCTCAGCATCAAAAAAAATTCACTCCCTATTGCAAATACTTTATTGCGCATCATCGGAAAATCCTTTTGATCCGATGGAGCAGGCTATTTCAGAAAATTATAATAAAACCTCTCCTAAAACCCAGAGTTTAGAGCACATATACGAGTACCCTCTGAGCAAAAATCTATTTGCCATGAGTAAGGTATACAAATCGGAGAGCATAAAGGAATTTCTTGTCTTTGGCAAAGGTGCTCCTGAGGCCATTTTCTCTTTGTGCAAAATGAATGATGAAGAACATGAGCAACAAACAATACTGGCACAACAACTTGCAGAAAAAGGCTATAGGGTTCTGGCATTTGCTTCCTGTCGTATCAGTGACGCATTCATTCCCGAGCACCAACAAAATCTGCCACTGGAATATCAGGGTCTTGTTGCCTTCGAAGATCCTGTAAGAGAAGAAGTTCCTGCTGCAGTAAAAGAATGCAAAGAGGCCGGAATACGTGTGATCATGATTACAGGAGATTATCCTGCTACTGCCAAAACTATAGCTCGACAAACAGGTATTGACTATCATGAAAACGTCATAAGCGGATCTGAGCTAAATGGGATGCCTGAAGAAGTGCTCAGAGAAAAAATCAATTTTACAGGTGTATTTGCCAGGATAGTTCCTGAACAAAAGTTGCGAATCATAAAAGCACTTAAAGCAAACGGAGATGTGGTAGCCATGACCGGTGATGGGGTAAATGATGCACCGGCGCTTAAAGCCGCAGATATTGGAATCGCAATGGGCTTAAAAGGAACAGATGTGGCAAGAGAAGCCGCATCTCTGGTATTGCTAGATGATAATTTCGCCTCGATTGCAGAAGCCATAAAATCAGGAAGGAGAATCTTCGATAATCTTCAAAAGGTTATGTCTTACATCATTGCCATTCATATTCCGATCATCGGACTTGTTCTCATGCCTGCTTTTAATCAGGCACTACCTCTGTTATTTCTTCCGCTTCATATTGTTTTCATGGAGTTAATTATCGATCCTGTCTGCAGTATTGCATTTGAGTCAGAGCAAGCAGAAAAAGACATTATGCGAAGACCTCCTCGAAATCCTGAGGCTTTGTTTTTTGGTCCTCGTAAAATTGCTTTTGGTATTTTCAAAGGACTCCTGCTTACGGCCGTGGTAGTGATCGTATATTTCCTTAGTATCACTGAAGGGCATAGCGAAACGGAAGTGCGGGCCATTGCCTTTTCTACCTTAATTACCGGAAATCTGTTTTTAGTGCTCACGTCACTTTCGAAAACGAGAAATTTTATTTCTGCCTTCCGTGAAAAAAATTATTCATTGGTCATCATTTTTCTTGTGGCGCTACTTATTTTATTCTTAATCATCCGTATTCCATTCCTTCAAAAAATATTTAACATGGAATATCCAGGATATGCTCATTTTATTCCGGCCATAATCGGATCAGGATTTATGTTACTGATACTGGAAGGAATAAAATGGTCGAAGAAACAAAAATAAGCTCTTTAAGTAAATCCAGCTGAGAATAACCAAGCCACCAACTGAAGCTTAGGAGTTTCAACAAGATTTAAAAGCTGTGCTGATTTTGCATCTCCTCATTGACTATTCAAAGAAACTGAACAGCGAGTTGATTATTTTTTTATGATGTATGAAGGAATGTAATTAAACGAAGTTTTATGGATTTTAATATCCTGTTCTTTAAAAAATTCATCAACAGCTTTAGTTTCACCCTCGACGGTACCGTAATCATCAAGCATTACAATTCCGCCTTTTACTACCCGATCCCAGAGTTGCTCAAGAATAAATCGGGAGGGTTCATAAACATCAACATCAATATGTAAGAGAGCAATTTTTGAAGCCGGATATCTTTCACAATACTGAGGAATGGTTTTCATTATATCACCCTCAATGAGCTCATAATTCCGCATTCCCTTGTTCTGCAGGTGCAGCTCAAGCTCAGCTTTGCTGATACCGAAACCACCTGCATTTTCGAAATTCTGAACAAACTTTTTATCACTCTCCAGTTCCAGATTATCAGGAAACTTACCAAAAATATCAAAACCCAAAACCTTCCTTGAACTCTCATTCTCCAAAAGGTTACGAAAGGTGAGCAAGCGAACAAGTGAAGTGCCTTTATAAACACCAAACTCAAGAATGTCTCCGGGTAATTCTGTAATCTGCTTGTAGATCTCAAGGTGACTTAATAGCTTGGCTATACGACTATTCTCACAAGTCAAGTAAAACCCGTTTTCATATTCCCATTTGCGGCTGATGTCGACTGTAAAATTTTCCATTGCTCTCCTGAATTTAAATGTTTGCCCCCTGAGTGTTTGTGAGGGCATTATCCGTTTTTAAGGGTATTAAGCTTAAGACCCGGCGCAAAGATATTTCTTTTTTAGACATGACTTTCGCGTTTAATCTCATCTAATCATTCAGCAAAAGCTGTAAAAAAAAGGCTCGTCAGCAAGCCATTCAAAAAAATACCGACCAAAAAAATGGAGGCTATTTGACCTTAGTCTCCTTTCCGGGAAGAGCAGGAAAGTATCTGATGTTCCATGTAAAAACCAACATGATATAACGGGTAAGTGTATTGGTTTGTACATCCTCATAATAAGTCTCGTATGCATTTCGGCTGACTGCATTATTCTGCTTTAACAAATCAAAAACAAGCACTCGCAAATCAGCCTGACGGTCTTTAAGAAATTTGTAACCTAAACCGGCATTCCACAATGTAAAATTGGTGTTCAATCCGGCCGAAAGGCCTTGAAAATAATTTTGGGTAAGCTCAGATTGAAGCACCAAGCCTCTCCAGGGCTGCACCTGTGTTTTAAGTCTGATGATATGACTGTAAAACTCATTATTCAGAGATGGCTGTAGCTTATTCTGAATGACATTCCATGATGGACTTCCGGTAATGGTAAAATCGATTTTTTCAGAAATATTACTTGCTAAACTCACCAGCGCACCCGCAGTATAGTTTTGTGTGATGTTATTTTGACCATTCATTCTTCCCGGAGTATAATTCAAAAGCACACTACCACCTGTAGTAAGGTTACATCGAATAATTTTTATTGGAATTGAATAACTGCCAAAATTCCTCCACTGAAAATATCCATTCATATTGACGGGTTGTGACAATTGCGCACCCGGGCTGAGAACCAGACCATCATCGAGAATGGTCTCACGAAAGGCCTGATAGGTGGCCGTTCCAACATAATCACGAATAAGCGAAAATCCGGTTACCAGAAACAATGCAGAACTCTTTTTCGGATTCATTGCACTATAGCGGATAAACATGTGATGCTGCAAGTCTTGATTGAGTTCATTATTTCCACGAGTGAGCTGCAGAGGATTGGTGTTGTTCAAAGCCGGCAGGAGTTGATCAGCAGAAGGCACGTTTGCTGACGAACGGTAATTCACTCTGATATTCTTCAACAAACCAAATCGCCATTGTATACTGGCATTTGGAAGGATAGCAAAATAATTTCTACTGTAGTTGTCTTGAACAGGAAGTGAACGTATAATATTCAGACGACTTTGCTGCGCCGATAAGCCGGCATTGAAAGAATTGCCGCCTTTGCCAATACGCCAAGAAAAACCTCCACTTCTTGTTTCAACAAATGAATTCAACCGGGCAGACAGCAATGAATCAATAAGCAGATAATTTCCAAGGCTGTCCGGATTGTTGGTTAGCTTGTCTGATATTCGTCTTGACCAATTTGGACTTAAAGTAAAACTCAACTGCTGTTGCTTGGAAATAGGTTCTGTATAAGTAATATTGACCGGAGCTGACCAAGAGGGCCGCGTGGTCTTGGTTTGTTGATCAAGACTCTCCGATGCCACAGCATTAAATTCAAAAACACTGTTTGAAAGTAGGGAAGAATTTGTGGTATTATAGGCAAGGGAAGGTGTTACCTGAAG
>JBEGML010000002.1:0-5906 GCA_041183145.1 Bacteroidota bacterium
GATGTATATTATATAGTTACAGACAAATGCACAGAGTGTGTTGGTTTTCATGACGAACCCCAATGTGCCGCTGTTTGTCCGGTAGACTGCTGCATTGATGACATGGATCATCGTGAAAGCCAGGAGCAGCTTAAGGCAAAAAAGGAATTCATGCACCTTTAATTTTGCGCTTTGTGCCTTGCAAGGTATTCCATTATCCAGTCCTTGCGGTCACTCTGTTTTTTTTGTTTCCGATTTGCGGTATTTGTTCTCAAAGTCCGCCGGAAACTGACAGCCTCAATTTCTACGGCAAAACGATGTTGTCCAGAGAGCCATATTTTAAACGCAAGATGGCTTCGGAGAGATTTCAATATCTACTGGAAAAATCTTTGCGCAGAGAGGGTTCTTTCTACTATTCCTGGGATTCTCTAAAGACGGTAGCGGTTCTTGCACCTTCGGATGGAAAATTCAGGATGTTCAATTGGGAAATGAATAATGAAGATGGTCTCCCGCAATACTACGCCCGGGTACAGATGGCTGATGGCACTCTGATTGCCTTAAATGATATCTCCGGTTCCCAATCCCGTTCAGAGAGACAAATTCTGGAAAAGGGGAAATGGTGGGGAGCGCACTACTACAAAATTGTCAGGAAAGAATACAGAAAGAAGGTTCACTATCTTTTGCTTGGTGCTAATTTTTCAGATCCGGCACGCAGAAAAAAGGTAATTGATATTCTCGTTATCAGCAAACAGGGTGAAATGAAATTCGGGCAACCACTCCTGGAAAATGATAAGGGAACGGTAAACAGAGTTATTTTCGAATACCGCCCCGATGTGAGTATGAGTCTTCGTTTTGATGAATCAAAAGACCGGGTAATTTTTGATCATTTATCAGCACCCGACCCCTCACTAACAGGTCAAACTCAATACTACGCGCCTGATTTAAGCTATGACGCATATTATTGGAAAAAGGGGCGATGGCGACTGCGTGAAAACATTGATGCGAGAAATAAAAAATGAAACCCCGGGTTTTCCAAAGCACAGTTTTTTCTATTTTTGAAGCCAACTAACTAAAAATTTCCAATGAAAAGATTTTTTTTGGTGTCTGTTTGCCTGCTTACAGCCTTAATTTCACAGGCACAGCCCGGAAGAGCCACTATTTACTCTGAAGACGGATTTCCATTCAAAATAATGATGAATGGACTGATTCACAATCAGCAGTCTCAGCCCCAGTTTGTTCTGGATAACCTAAATCCTATTGAGTATAAGCTGCGCATCATATTCGCTGATACCGCCAATGGGGTTATTAATGACAGAATTTTTATCAGGCCCGGCCATGAGCATTATTACGTTATTAAAAAGAAAAAAATTACCACAGCGGAGAAAAAATTCAAATCTCTTGGTAATTCCATTTCTCGCGATGTGAACGCAAAGTCTGAGGAGGAAGCGGCAGCCAGAAAAGAAGAAATTGAAAATATGAATTCCCGCTTTGTACTCAAGTTAAACAATCTGGTTCCGATGGCAGGCCCCGCTCCTGCTCCCCAGCAACCCGTTCAGCAAACAACGGTTGTTACCCAGCCGGCTCCACCGCCACAGCAAGTGGTTGTTCATCAGCAGGGTGGTGTTCAACAAACTACTACAACTACTACAACCACTGTTCCAGGAGGCGGTGTTGGAGTTAGTGGAAATATGAATGGCATGGGAGGTAGTGTAAATGTGAATATGAATCTTGGGGGCTTTGGAATGACCGAGACAACCGTACAGCAGACTACCACCACAACCACTAACAGCGGAGGCGGACAAGTATATGTAATGCCTGGTTACAGCGGCCCCAACAATTGTCCATGGCCCATGGCAAATGCTGATTTTGACAGGGCTAAAGCATCAATTGCCTCCAAGAGTTTCGATGATACCCGCCTGACTATGGCAAAGCAGATTGTTGGCAGCAACTGCCTTACCTCAGCTCAGGTCGAGGATATCATGCGTATTTTTGGCTTTGAGGAAACACGTCTCGATTTTGCAAAGTTTGCTTATGTACACACTTTCGATATTGGAAATTATTTTCAGGTTAATGATGCGTTTCAGTTTGAGAGCAGCATTGATGAATTAAATGCTTACATCGGAAGCGTCAGGCGCTGATTCTCCCAAAAATTAACTCAAGACCGGGCCTTCCCCGGTCTTTTTTTTGCGGTTTGGTTTGCCTGACTGGAAAATGTCCTGCCTCAGCGTAGACATTTTTTTAAAATATTCAGCCACAGCTGAAAATTTGGCCTAATTTCGAAGCTTGATTTTTATTATGAGTAAAGTTCACAATTTCAGTGCGGGTCCCGGTATCCTGCCCGCTGAAGTTCTCAGTAAGGCAGCAGAATCATGCATCAACTTTGACGACCTGCATCTATCCCTTCTTGAAATTTCACACAGAAGCAAAAACTTTGAAAAAGTAATGGATCAGTCAAGATTTCTTGTGAAAGAATTGCTTGGACTTGACGATGATTTTGAAGTGTTGTTTCTTGGCGGCGGAGCGAGTCTGCAATTTGCGATGGTGCCCTCTAACCTGCTAACCGATAAGGGATGCGCGGGCTATGTTAACACGGGTGTATGGGCCAGTAAAGCCATTAAAGAGGCGAAAATTATTGGAAATGTTAATGTTATTGCCTCATCCGAAGACAAAAAATTCAGCTACATTCCAAAAGGTTATACTATTCCTGCAGACCTGGACTACCTGCATATTACCTCAAACAACACCATTTACGGAACGCAGATGCATGCTTTTCCTGCAGCATCAGTGCCCCTTGTCTGTGACATGTCCAGTGACATTTTCAGCAGAAAAGTAGATGGAAATCATTTTGGACTGATATACGCCGGAGCACAAAAAAACATGGGGCCGGCGGGTACCACTATGGTGGCTGTAAGGAAGAGTATACTGGGGAAAACAGGAAGAAAAATGTTTTCAATGCTTGATTATCAGGTTCACATTAAGGGTGAAAGTATGTACAACACACCGCCTGTATTTCCGATATATGTTAGTATGCTCACGATGGAATGGCTCAAAAAAAATGGCGGACTATCCTGGATTGAGGATTTAAACAACAAAAAGTCCGCTCTGCTGTATGCCGAAATCGATAGAAACCGAATGTTTAAAGGTACTACAGCAGTTGAGGATCGATCCAAAATGAACGTCACCTTTGTGATGGAGAATGCCATGCTTGAGCCTGAATTCGATAAAATCTGGAAAGAAGCCAATATCAGCGGCCTCCGTGGTCACAGAGATGTAGGCGGATACAGAGCCTCACTTTACAATGCCCTTCCGCTGGAGAGTGTTGAGGTACTTGTACAGGCTATGAAACATTTTGAAGAGAAATTTGCATGAGCCACAAAAAAATTCTCGCCAACGATGGCATAGACCCGGCTGGAAAAAAAATACTTGAAAATGCCGGCTTTGAGGTTTACACCGAAAAAGTAAAACAGGATGACCTTGCACAATATATTGTTGCACATCATATCGGAGTATTAACAGTGAGGAGTGCAACCCAGATCAGGAAAGATTTAATTGATGCCTGCGCCGGCCTGAAAATCATTGGCCGCGGTGGCGTTGGGATGGATAACATTGATGTTGAATATGCACGCAACAAAGGAAAGTACGTTTTGAATACACCTGCGGCCTCTTCTCATAGTGTTGCAGAGCTGGTGATGGGGCATCTTTACTCAATGGTACGCGGATTGGCGCAAAGCAACAGAGAGATGCCGGCAGGAGCAGGCAGTAGTTTTGAAAATCTCAAAAAGAAATTTAGTGCTGCCGGTATTGAACTCAGGGGCAAAACACTTGGCATCATTGGATTTGGAAGAATAGGACAAAGCCTGGCATCCATTGCTCTTGGCAGTGGCATGCAGGTAATGGCCTATGATCCGTATGTTCAGGAGGCTATGGTTGAAATCCACATTTCAGGTCATCAGGAACCCGTAAGGGTAAAAATAGGAACAGGAGCGCTTGAAGATCTTTATCGTAAATCTGATTTCATTAGCGCGCATGTTCCCGGAGGCAAGCTCATCGGAGCCGCGGAGATTGGATTAATGAAAGATGGTGTTATGCTGGTAAATGCCTCCAGAGGTGGTGTAATAGATGAGAATGATTTACTCGACGCATTGAACACAGGAAAGGTAAGTATGGCGGCACTTGATGTTTTCATGAATGAGCCACAGCCCTCCCCTGCCCTTCTACTTCACCCGAATGTTTCTGTTAGCCCGCACATTGGTGCTTCCACAAAAGAAGCTCAGGAACGTGTTGGAACAGAGCTTGCGAATTTAATAATCCACCACTGGGAACGCTGATTTCAGATGCCCACAGTTAAGCCATTCAAAGCATTAAGGCCGGTAGCAGACAAAGTGCATCTGGTGAGTTCAAAATCTGTCGATAGCTACACTTCACAGGAATTGAACGCTGAGTGGACTTTCAACCCGTATTCATTTCTCAGAATTATCAAGCCAAGCCTTGGCAACAGCGGTCAGAGTCTTCAGTGGCTTCATTCCATCAGAGAGAAATTTTCAGAAGCTATTGATAAGGGAGTATTTATTCAGGATGAACAGGCTGCACTGTATATATATTCTCAAAGTGGCGAATATGAAAGTTACACAGGTATTATTGGATTGGCATCTACCGAGGACTATGAAAACGGATTAATCCGTATTCATGAGCAAACCCTCACAGACAGAGAGGAAAAGCTAATGCACTATCTGGAGGTATGTGATTTCAATGCAGAACCAGTGCTGATGTTTTACCCTGAAGAAGACAATATCAACCGAATTTTGGATGAGGAGACTGAGAAAACTCCTATTTATCATTTCAGCACAAGTGACGGAATATCTCATCAGCTTTGGAAAATCTCGGATAAAAACCGGCTGAGCAATATAGAAGATGCCTTTAAAGGAATGCCTTGTTTTTATATAGCTGACGGGCATCACCGGAGCGCTTCCTCTGCCTTGCTTGCGAGGGTAAAAAATAAAAACAAACCCGATTCATCGGCTGCGTATAATTTTTATCTGACTGCATTTTTTTCAGAGAAGCAACTGAAAATTGTTGACTATAACAGAGTGGTGAAAGACCTGAACGGATGGTATGAAACCGACTTCATAGATGCTCTCAAACAGAAATTTGATATCACTGATTTTGGTGAGACCATGGTTCGGCCCTCCGCCTTGCATGAAATAGTGATGTACCTTGGAGGTCATTGGTATAAAATGAAAGTAAAGCAGCAGTGCCTACATGATGAAGACCCTACCGGGGCACTGGACGCTTCCTTGCTCACTGAGCTGGTTTTGCAACCCTTATTGAACATCACAGATCTGAAAACGGACTCCCGAGTAGGATTTGTAAACGGAACCAAAGGAATGGAAGAGCTGGCACGTGTTGTTGACTCAGGAAAGATGAAAGCCGCATTTGCCTTACATCCTGTATCATTGAATCAATTGAAAGAGGTTGCTGATCACAGCGCCATAATGCCGCCAAAATCTACTTACGTGAAGCCCAAATTAAGGAGCGGCATGTTGGTTTACAGCTTATCGGAAGTATGAGTGAAACGATAACAGCGCGATACCAAAGAGTCAGAAAAAAGTTACCTCCTGATGTAGGCATTGTTCTTGCTTCAAAAACTCAAGGGGTTGAACAAATAATGGAAGCGTACGATTGCGGACATCGTGCATTTGGTGAAAATAAAGTACAAGAGCTGTTGTCTAAAAAAGACTTGCTTCCTTCAGATATTGAATGGCATCTTATCGGACATCTTCAAACAAATAAAATCAGGCAAATTGCGCCCTTTATTTCACTCATTCACTCAGTTGACAGCCCGAAATTACTCGCAGAAATAGACAAACAAGGATCCAAAATAAACCGAAAAATTCCCTGTCTTTTACAAGTTTATATCGCTACTGAAG
>JBEGML010000003.1:0-4717 GCA_041183145.1 Bacteroidota bacterium
CGAATACCTCTTCGTAGCTGTTTCCCTCATAAAGGGTCATCACGAGATAATTTCCATCCTCTGACAAATGCATCTCTGCCTTTTTAGCAACGATGACTTTGTTGTTTCCGGCATGTGCAGAATGATCATAAATGATAATGTCGTATAGTATATTTTTTTCTTTGTCTTTCCTCCCTGCCTTTATTGTGAAATCCTGAATGCCATTGTAAAAAACGCCTTCCTTAATTTCCAGAGTAGGCTTCTGATGGGTAACATCGTAAAGTAAAGCCCCCATTTTAAGATTGGCAACAGGCAAAATGTAATTTGAAAACAAAAAAGCCCCAACGGCCATAAAGGCGGTGGTAATGACCAGCGGACGCATCACCCTCATCAGTGAAACCCCCGCTGATTTTAGTGCCGTAAGTTCATAGCTTTCTGCTAGATTGCCAAAAGTCATGATGGAGGCCAGCAGGATGGCAAGTGGCAATGCCATGGGAAGCAAGGTTGCCGATACATAGAACATCAATTCCAAAATGATGGTCCATTCTAAGCCTTTTCCCACCAAATCATCTATGTACTTCCACACGAACTGCATCAGCAGCACAAACATGGAGATGACCAGCGTTACGGCAAAAGGCCCCAGGTAAGATTTAAGGACCAGTCTGGTGGCGGTTTTCAAACTAATTTCCGATTGTGGCTCACAAAGGTAAGGTCAAAAAAATATGCCGCTGAAAATAATATCAGGCCAGACTAAAAGATTAATCAGCTATGTGCACCTAAAACCTGAAATAAAGACTCTATCTGACTTTTCCAAAGAAGCTTTGCAGATTCTACTGCAACTTCATCTTCTGCGAAATCTGTGATTATCAAGGCAAGATCACCGGTGAGCTCATCAACATCAAGACGGAATTCGAAAAACACAGGCTCGTACATGTCAACCCATCTGAAACGTACATGGTGATCTTCTTTCATACTTATAAGTCTTGCCATCTGAGAACTTCCATCCCAGAAAAACGTGAAAATATCACCCACTTCTTTCACATCATCAGCAAACCATTCTTTCAATCCTGCCTCCGTACTCAGATAATTGAATAAAATATGTTTGGAAGAATGTATCATGTACTCAAGCTCAAACTTGATGTATTTGGTCTTTTTGTAGTTTTTCGGCGGGTCAACAAATGCTTCCGGAAGAGCCGACTTTGCCGTTGTGAAAACTTTCATCACCAGTTTGGGACCTAATGGAGCCTTTGGTTTCCCTTTTCCGCGCTTGGGTTTGATGTCAATAAGGTCTAAGGGCAAATCCTCAGGTATCATTGGAGGGCCGTCTGGATCATGTTCCTTGTCAACTTTACTCTTTTTTCCGCTAACAGCCACAACAGCAGGTTTGGAATCCAATTCAGTGGTGATGGCTGATTTTTTTTCAGGTTTCGCTTTGGCCTTGCTCTCTGTAATCTTGACTTTTTTAGAATCCTGCGCTTTGTCTTTGGCATTAACGCCTGATTTATTGCCTGCACTTTCTATTTTGGTGATTGTTGCATCCTTCGGATTTTTAGACTCCGACTTGGAAATTGTCTTTGCTATACCGGAATTGGCGTCTTTTACTTTCGCTTTAATAGCGCCTGCCGATTTGCTCACCTTTTCCTTAGCGGGCAATATAACATTTTTACCATTTGGACTTTTTACGCCTGAAACAGTTTTCTGATTATCTCCTGACTTGACCTTTTGCATGTTCGTTACAAGCGCTTTTTTTGCTTTGGTTGCAGGTGATTTCTTTGCTGCAACAGCTGGATTTGCCACTTTGCCAACAGGTGATTTCTTTCCAGCAACAGACTTCGCAGAAGCAGAAACAGTTTGCTTTGAAACTGATTTTTTCCCTTCTGCGGCTTTCCGGACCGGTTTTTGGGATTTAGCAGATGGTTTTGTTAGCGTCTTTTTGTTAGAAACACTTTTTACTGTCGATGCTTTTTTATTTGAGGAATTCGTTTTTTTGCTGCTCACAGCTATGTTTTTTTTGACGGTTTTGGATTTATCAGCAGGTTTGGAAGCAGCTACTTTCCCCTTTTTAGCCGAAGGTTTTGAGTCAGTTTTTCCCTTTACCGCAGTGGCTTTCGGTTTGGCAGTAGATTTTTTTGCGGATGTTTTTCCGCTCAGCTTAGCTTTGCCTTTTGACTTGTTGTTTGCTTTCATGGAATCCAATTTAGTTAAATTCGTCCACTTTTGGGGGCAATATAGTTAATTTTTTTTCCCGCACATGGTATTTTATGAGTTTGGTTAGAGAGTTTGAAAAAACCGGTAACTTTCTGTTCAGATACAGAGGACAAATTCCGGTTGTATTGTTCCCGGCAGCACTGCCATTCCTCTATGGATCGGAGGATTGTACTTTGTTATGCAAAATTTTAGCTGTAATGATAGCTCTCGCAGGTTTTGCCATACGCGCCTACGCAATCGGAACCACCCCAAGGGGCACCTCCGGCAGAAATACCCGCGAACAGGTTGCTGAAACCATTAATACTTCCGGTATCTATTCCATCGTCAGACACCCGCTCTACCTCGGCAACTACGGTATGTGGGCCGGCATCGTAATCTATACAGGCTCTTGGTCTTTTTTTCTGATTTTCTCCCTGGCTTATTGGATTTACTACGAAAGAATAATGTTCGCTGAAGAGAGGTTTCTTGAAAAAAAATTCGGTCAGGCATTTCTTGATTGGGCAGCCGGCGTTCCCTCTTTCTTACCCCGATTCTCTCAGTGGAAACCCAGTTCTGTTCCTCTGTCTCTAAAAACCATCCTTCGAAGGGAATATTCCGGTATCCTCGCAACCGCGCTGGGCTTCGCTTTCGTGAATACAGCCCGACATTATTTTCAGGGTGAGCCGCCTGTCCCGGGAACCCTGACCCAATGGCTTCTGGGTGCGGCCGTTCTGTGGGCACTTATTTTCAGATCGCTAAAAAGAAACACTAGCCTGCTGAAAGAAGATGGCCGCTCCTAGAAAATAAGTTATACCAATGGGCTATTGTAATTCTTTTATTCTCTGCCTGTATTTGTCAGCTTCCTCCCTTTGTCCCATAAGGTCATAGGTCACCGCAAGAAATTGAAGTGCTTTTAAATTGGCCGGATCAAGCAAAAGCGCATTTTTAAAACTCTCCGCAGCTTCCGGATATCGTTTCAACATCCCTAAAGCACTCCCTAAATTTACATGTGAATCAACAAAATTAGGGTCTGCAGACAAAACCCTGCTATAAATATCTACCGCTTTCAAATACTGCTGAGATTCAAAATATACCGACCCCAGATTATTCAGCGCAGTATTGCTTCCCGGATTTATAGCGAGCGCTCTGTTGAAGTTCACTGCTGCTGAATCATATTGCTTTAACTTGTAATAGCCTACACCAATTTGCGTGTAGGCATCGGAATTATTGCCGAACAAAATGACAGATTCTCGCAGATATTTGATTCCCTCGAAAATAACTGCTTTTCTCTGTAGGGTGTCTGTGGTTTTTTCTGCCTTGTTTTTCGTTAGTTCATTTCCCAGATAATACCTGATTTTGGCATTGCCTGCATTTTTGTTCATATCTGCGCGGTATAAGGTTTCGTTGCTATACCAGTCTGTATTCCTTTTTACGGTCTGAAATGAAAATAATAGCAACAAAGATGTCATTACGGCCAATGAAATACCCCGGGGCAATACTTGCATGTTTTCCGGTTTTGATCCCGGCAACCTCAATACCAGATAGCATAGGCCAAGTGAAAAGGGAAGGCTGCTTAAAAAGGTAAACCTTTCTGCCCGCATGGCGCCAATACTGAAAGGAATGTTGCTGTAAAACAGGAGGGCACCAATAAAAAATAACATAATAAAGCCCGCTAACGGCTTCTTCCTCATGGCCAGCATACAAAGGCTTAGCGTTACAACCCAGGCTGTAACCGCCGCATAACCCTCCCATTGATCTGTTCCGATGATCGGATAGGAATTGTAGGAATAGTCAAAAATAAGCGGATGGGGAAAAATTAATTGCCTCAGATAACTTATCATTAGCATACTCCCACTCAGCAGCCGACTTAAAAAATTCTCCTGAAAAAGCGGATTGTCAAGCATGGTGACGGCCTGTATGCCAAATGCGCTTCCAAGAACTTGTTTTCTTATTAGCAGTATGATGAAAAATACGATTAACAACGGTAGCAGGGGCCGGATTTTAAAAGTCCTGCCGCGCGCGTAGAGTAACCATGCTTGTAAAGGAACCAATGCCAGTATCAAAACCGCACTCTCTTTGGCAAGGAATGCCAGGAAACATAATATCCCCATTAATGGTAAATGAAACCACTTATTTTCTTCATGGTATTTCAAATGAAGGTCAAGTACAAGAAAGGTGAACAGAAAACAAAGTAACTCATCTGCACTCTTGACATTGGCCACAACTTCTGTGTGCAGAGGATGTGAGAGAAATAACAGAACTGTGCCTAAATGAAGAGCCGGAGGCTGCTCCGGCATTAGTCTCTTTGTGTAAAAAAGTACCACAATGGCTCCGAGGGTGTACAGCAATATATTAATGATGTGGTATGGAGCAGGGTTATTGTTGAAAATCTCCCATTCTATAGAAAACAAAGCCAAAGATAGCGGACGATAGAGACCGTCGTTTACTGACATATAGCCGTATCTGTAGGAGGTTTTGAAAATCTCAGGCAAGGCAGAGGTTCCCTGCTTAACAAGAAAATTTTCATAAATCGCTGATACATCGTCAAGAA
>JBEGML010000004.1:0-3180 GCA_041183145.1 Bacteroidota bacterium
TTATGGTATTACGGAATTTGATTTTTATACGGTACTTTTCGGAGTTTCCAGAGCATTAGGTGTAATGGCCTCACTCATTTGGGACCGTGCTCTTGGCCATCCGATTGAACGACCGTCTTCCATCACTACAGAGGGAGTTAAAAAGAAGATTGGTCTAATATGAATTGTTAAATGATGAATGTTAAAAAAACCGGGCAATGCCGCTATTGGCTCCCCGGTTTTTTTTGTCTCTTCACCTTATGAAAATTCTTCAAAAAATTCCACCTTTCATCAAGTCTAAATATTTTCTTACCGGAACATTCTTTCTTGTGTGGTTGGCTTTCTTTGACAGGTATGATTTTCTCACTCAGTATCGTATGTATTCCGAGTTGAATAACCTGAAGCGTGAAAGACAATATTATTTGGATGAGATCGCCAAGAATGACAAAGATCTTAACGGACTACTTAATGATCCATCCAGCCTTGAAAGGTTGGCACGCGAAAAATATCTTATGAGGAATCAGGGCGAGGACGTCTTTATCATCATTGATAAAACCAAACCAGGTTGGGAAAATAACCTGGGAGAGCTAAAAGAATAGTTTTTGTTAAAAGCCACTCTCTGTTCTACCGCCACTACTGATAGTGTAGAGGTTTATACGTCTTCAGCTCAACTGCCGTCTGACTGGGATAGTATTTCTGCATTACCTAAGGAACTTTATCGTTGCAATCTGTCATTGGAGCAAGAGGTTTCTTTGGAACATTTTACCTACTATTACCTTTGCATAAGAAGAGAAAATCAACTGCTTGCTTGCATGTATTTTCAGGTAGTGGCCTTGCAAGCTGATTACTATCCCGACCTGTCTTCTCTATCGCTTTCGGCAGCAGGTTTTTTCAAATATTTCCAAGGGCGTGAGGACCGTTTGCTGATATGCGGACATGTGTTTTTTAACTATCGTAAATCAGTGCATGTTGATCCGTCAATTTCTGAAAAGGAGGCGGATAAGTTCTATCTGCAGTGTATCAGAGAGGCGATAAAGATTTCTGGAGCAGATATTTTTCTTGCCAAGGAACCTACCGAAGATTTTAGCAGATTTCTTGCAAAAAATGCCCGTAGGTTTTTGCCTGTAGGTCCTGATAACCTGATGACAATTATTTTGCGACCTGAATGGAAAACTCCCTTGGACTACGCTACATCTCTCAAGAAGAAATATCTGCAGAGATGGAAAAAAATAAGGGGAAGCGCAGAGTTCTGGACCTATAAGGATTTCACTCCAGATGAACTTGTTGAAAATAGTTCTGAAATAGTTAAAGCTTACAACAATGTGCTTAATGATGCAGAATTTAAATTAGGCAAACTTAATCTTGGCTTTTTTCATCAGATGCTTTCAAGAAACGCGGATAAATTTGTTTTTCGTGTCTGGTTTTTTGAAAGAAAGATTCAGGGTTTTTCGAGCATGCTGGTAGAAGGCAATTCTGTGGAATTGTACTACATCGGTTTGCCTGAGGTTGAGAATCTCAAAAGAGATCTTTATCTGGTGATGATGCTAAACGCACTGGATTTTGGAATTGAAAATAAACTTCACGAGGTAAGACTGGGCAGAACTGCGCTAGAGGCAAAAGCGATGTTAGGCGCTGAACCTGAAGTACTAACTCACTACATTGCCTTTCAGAGCCGTTGGTTAAAATACCCTGCGCTGGCTTTGCTCAAGTATGCAGGAAATATGATAGGCACCGGATGGCAAACAAGAAAACCTTTCAGATTTCAATCACCAGAAAATGAAACAACATAACAAAGATAAAAGGAACATTTCTCTCATTGGAGGTGGCCTTGTGGGATCCCTTCTTTCTGCTTTTCTCTCAAAGCGTGGCTACGCGGTCAAGGTTTATGAAAAAAGGCCAGACATGAGAACAACTGCAGGTTATGCAGGTAAATCAATCAATCTTGCCCTGAGTGATCGCGGATGGAAGTCAATCAGGTCTCTGGGGATTGAGTCTCAAATTCGAGATATTGCCATTCCTATGTACAAGAGGGTTATGCATCATCAGAATGGCAGCCTCTCTGAGCAAGCATACGGTAAAAATGATCAGGCCATTTATTCTGTTTCAAGAGGAGGAATAAATATTGCGCTGATGGATTTAGCAGAAAAAAAATATGGTGTGGAATTTGCCTTCCAACAACGCTGTACCTCTTTCGATCTGCGTGCGGGAAAGGCCACATTTGTGGATGACGTAACGCATACACAAAAGGAGGTCCAGGCTGATTTGTTTATTGCCGCTGATGGGGCATTTTCATCTGGAAGGCTTCATCAGCAAATGAATATTGATCGATTCGATTATCAGCAATTCTACATTGATTTTGGTTACAAGGAGCTTCACATCCCTGCCGGTCCTGGTGGTAAACATCTGTTAGAGAAAGAGGCCTTGCACATTTGGCCAAGGGGCAATTACATGCTTATTGCTCTGCCAAATACAGATGGTTCATTTACCTGTACCTTGTTTTTTCCTTTCGAAGGATCTCCTTCTTTCAAGGAACTTGACACTGCAGAAAAAGCGGAGCTTTTTTTTAAGGAACAATTCCGCGATGCTTACGATCTGATGCCGGATTTCATTCATGATTTTATGAATAATCCTACCTCATCGCTGGTAACAGTGAAGTGCTGGCCCTGGGTTAATGGCGATTACCTTGCACTTATAGGTGATGCAGCTCACGCAATTGTACCATTTTTCGGACAAGGAATGAATTGTGGTTTCGAGGATTGTACCGTCCTTAATCAATTGCTGGATAAATATCAGGATGATTGGTCTCGTGTGCTTCCTGAATATCAGGAACTGAGGAAACCCGATGCTGATGCTATTGCTGATCTTGCATTGCGTAATTTTGTTGAAATGCGCGACCTTGTTGCAGATCCTTCCTTTCTGCTGAGGAAAAAAATTGAGGCATGGTTTTCTGATCTTCATCCTGACAAATGGGTGCCTGCATATACTTTGGTGACTTTTAGTCCGGATGTAAGATATAGTGAGGCTCTGCGACGCGGTCTTGCTCAGGAAAAAATAATGGATGAAGTTATGCAGATTGCTGACATAGCATCAAATTGGAAATCGGCGCAAGTTGAATCGCTGATACTATCCAAAATATAATCTTATCAGGATAGGAGCCCCAAGACCCCAGGTGTTTTAAGCAGTGAACCGGTAAGACTATGC
>JBEGML010000005.1:0-2887 GCA_041183145.1 Bacteroidota bacterium
GTCATAGGTAAGCCCATCGACCTGCATTGTGGCAAGTAGGTCGGTATGAGTCTGGTAATTTTGTGTCAGCAATTGCCAGTAATTGGCTTGTGAAAAATTCAAATATATTGAGCGAATGGAGGCAGAGTCATACAAGCCGGTAGCGGGAATTCCTCCGGTAATCATACGATGCCCGTCGGTGCTTATTGTCCATTGATCAGGCAGAGATTGTGCGCTTGAGATAAATGGCAAAAATGAAATAAAAAGAATATGGACAAGTTTCTTCATGGGACTCAGTTGGCCATTAAAGATAAAAAAAGGCCGTCACATCGGACGGCCTTTCTGTTTTAAGTGGCGGAAGAAAATTATTTCTTTTCGTCTTTGACTTCTTCAAAATCAACATCTGTAGCTTCTCCGCCACCGGCATTGTTTTGAGCGCCTGAAGCACCGGGTTCTGAGCCTGCACCGGCATTTTTATACATGTCTTCTGATGCGGCTGCCCAGGCAGAGTTCAATTTATTGAGAGCAGACTCAATGCCATCAAGATTCTTGGATCCGTGGGCAGTTTTTAATTCTGTGAGAGCGCCTTCAATCACTGATTTTTTCTCGGCCGGAATTTTATCTCCAAATTCTTTGAGTTGTTTCTCGGTTTGGAAAATCATGGCATCAGCACTGTTGAGCTTGTCTACCTGATCCTTGGCTTTGCGATCTGCTTCAGCATTTGCCTCTGCTTCATTCTTCATTCGTTTAATTTCATCATCGCTGAGGCCCGAGCTGGCTTCAATTCTGATTTGCTGGCTCTTTCCGGTTGCCTTGTCTTTGGCTGAAACATTCAGTATACCATTGGCATCAATATCGAAGGTAACTTCAATCTGCGGCACACCGCGCGGGGCAGGAGGAATTCCATCGAGGTGGAATTTTCCGATCGTGCGGTTTTGTGCGGCCATCGGGCGCTCGCCCTGAATGATATGAATTTCAACGCTGGTCTGACTATCGCTTGCAGTAGAGAAAACCTCAGTTTTCTTGGTTGGGATGGTGGTGTTTGACTCAATAAGTTTGGTCATTACACCTCCCATGGTTTCGATACCGAGTGAAAGCGGCGTTACATCAAGGAGTAACACATCTTTTACTTCACCGGTAAGAACACCGCCCTGAATGGCTGCACCTACAGCAACAACTTCATCAGGGTTTACGCTTTTTGATGCAGGCTTTCCGAAGAAATCCTCTACCGCTTTTTGAACGGCAGGGATACGGGTTGATCCGCCAACAAGGATAATTTCATCAATATCACTGGTGCGGTAACCTGCCTTGGTAAGCGCAGAGCGGCAGGGCTCGATGGTACGCTTGATAAGTGAATCGGCAAGCTGTTCAAACTTCGAACGGCTGAGGTTGCGAACCAGGTGCTTTGGAATCCCATTCACCGGCATAATGTAGGGAAGATTGATTTCTGATGCTGTTGTACTGGAGAGCTCAATCTTAGCTTTTTCAGCCGCCTCCTTTAATCTCTGCAAGGCCATAGGATCGAGGCGCAGATCGATGCCTTCATCGGCCTTAAACTCATCGGCGAGCCAGTCAATGATGACCTGATCGAAGTCGTCACCGCCAAGGTGGGTATCTCCATCAGTTGATTTTACTTCGAATACACCATCTCCAAGTTCAAGAACAGAGACGTCGTGCGTTCCCCCGCCGCAGTCGAATACTACAATTTTCTGGTCTTTATTTTTCTTGTCGAGGCCGTAAGCCAATGCGGCTGCGGTAGGCTCGTTGATGATGCGTTTTACATTTAAACCTGCAATCTCACCGGCCTCTTTTGTTGCCTGGCGCTGAGCATCGTTAAAGTAGGCAGGTACTGTGATGACTGCATCTGTTACGGTGGTACCTAAGTAATCTTCGGCGGTCTTCTTCATCTTCTGAAGGATCATGGCCGAAATCTCCTGAGGTGTGTAAAGTCTTCCGTCGATAGAAACGCGCGGAGTATTGTTGTCTCCTTTTGTAACGTCGTAAGGAACCCTTTTGGTTTCGAGCGCAACTTTATCGAAAGTTTCGCCCATGAATCTTTTAATGGAATAAATAGTTTTCTTTGGGTTGGTGATGGCCTGTCTTTTGGCAGGGTCGCCTATTTTTCGTTCCCCGCCCTCCACAAATGCCACTACCGAGGGAGTGGTGCGGCGTCCTTCACTGTTCTGAATGACTACCGGTTCGTTGCCTTCCATAACGGCAACGCAGGAGTTTGTTGTTCCGAGGTCGATTCCGATGATTTTGCTCATGATTGAGTGTTATAATTTGTATGTTGCCCAAGTCAATAGCTGTGCCAAGTACGATTTCGTCAGATTTGCGTAAAAGCTTGTGACAAAAGCGTTAAAAGCCATAAGCATTACTACGAAAAATATGACAATTAGTCAGAATGCGGTGTAAACTTTAGGCTTGGCAAATGGGTTTTATCTCAGGCAACAAAATAAAAACGCTAAAAAATCCAGCCGTTAGAGAGCATGATGCCCATATTATCTATATAGATTACCTAAAAATTCAGGAAAGCGGCCGTATTGTTTTTTACATTTAAAAAATTGAATAATCGGGGGCTTCCCCGGCAGGACAAACAAGAGAAAAAATCAGCGAAATTACCAAAGTGTCATTTTAACAATTTGAAAACCATTAACTTTGTTGTATGAAGAAAATTGGGGTATTAACATCAGGCGGAGACGCTCCCGGGATGAATGCGTGTATAAGAGCGGTGGTAAGAACGGCCGTGCATTACAAAATGGAAGTTACCGGCATCAGGAGAGGCTACGAAGGGCTTATTGAAGGAGATTTTACCTCGCTGGATGCGCAGTCGGTGGCAAACATTATGCAGAGAGGCGGCACCATTTTAAAGACCATGCGAAGCAAGAGATTTATGACAGAGCAGGGA
>JBEGML010000006.1:0-4504 GCA_041183145.1 Bacteroidota bacterium
TAATACAGCGAGAAGTGGGCATGATTAAAGAAAAAGTAAAAAGTATTGAGGAAAAGCTATAATTAATCGGATGAATAGCACGTCAAAAAAAGAACCCAGGCCCATCGGTGATTTAATAAAAATTGCGCTGCAGCAAAACCCGGTTAAGGGGAAAAACCCTAATTCAGATTGACATGTAATTGTTATCTTTGCGACCATAAATGGTTCAGACAGAGACTATGACTTATACCAAAGAACAATACCTGCAGTGGTATAAAACCATGATGCTGGTACGCAGATTTGAAGAGAAAGCGGCTCAGCTTTACGGTCAGCAAAAAATTAAAGGGTTTTGCCACCTGTATATCGGCCAGGAAGCCATCGTGGCGGGCATGGTTACCGCTACTACCAAGGAGGATAAATTCATCACTGCCTACCGGGATCATGGCCATGCGCTGGCGCTGGGAGTTACGCCCAATGCTGTGATGGCAGAACTATACGGAAAAGCCACCGGCTGCAGTGGTGGTAAAGGCGGAAGTATGCACATGTTCAGCAAAGAACACAATTTTGTGGGCGGACATGGCATTGTGGGTGGACAGATCCCATTGGGAGCAGGCATAGCTTTGGCAGAACAGTATAACGGGACAAAAAACGTTTGTCTGTGTTTCTTCGGAGATGGTGCAGTGAGACAGGGTGCACTGCATGAAACATTTAACATGGCTATGCTGTGGAAACTGCCTGTAATATTTATTTGTGAAAATAATGAGTATGCCATGGGGACGAGTGTTGCCAGAACCACCAACGTACTCGACATTTACAAAATAGGCGCAGCTTACGATATGCCCAGTTTTCAGGTAGATGGAATGAAATGCGAAACGGTTCACGATGCCATTCAACAGGCTGTAGAAAAAGCCAGAAGCGGCGAAGGTCCCACATTCCTTGAAATCAAAACTTATCGTTACAGAGGGCATAGTATGAGCGACCCAGCTACCTATCGCAGCAAAGAAGAAGTGGCCGATTACAAAAAGATAGACCCCATTGAAACCACTAGGGCTAGCATTATTGAAAAAGGATTTGCTTCAGAGGCAGACCTTGATAAGTTGGAAGAGGAAATCATGTCAGAGGTAGACGAATCGGTTACTTTCTCAGAAAATTCGCCCTACCCCGATCCGGCAGATTTATTCCGCCATGTCTATGTAGAAGATGATTATCCCTACATTACTGATTGATGATGTTTGTCTTTCCATGAATTTTAAGTAATTTCGCACTTTTAATACCAAAATGGCCATCGAACTAAACAGTATTTCGTTGAAAGGTTACTACGCCGAAAACAAGCGGGTTATTAACCTTGCAGGCAGTAGTTTTCTCAGCATTCTCATCATTGCATTATTCTGGACACTTTACTGGCACCCAAAGAGAGAGTCTGAAGCAGCCGCCAAACTGGCACCCCTGCATCATTACTTCGAAAAAGACTCCTTCGATGTGGTACTTAAAGGCATCAAAGGAAAGAAAATGATGACTGCACCTGAGATTGCCGATGCCTATTCACTTACCGCAAAGGGCAAGGAAGCTGCCATGATGGCGGGCATTGCCTACATGCAAACCGGAAAATTCGAGAAAGCCATCCCCTACCTGGAAAAAGCTGAACCCAAAGATCAGTTTTTAGGTGCTGCCCTGCTTAATGCTAAAGCCGCATGCTATGCAGAAATGGGTAAAATGGAAAAAGCTGCGGGTTATTTCGCTGAAGCCGGTGCACAATCTAAAAGTGATTTCTCTGCACAATACTGGAAAAGTGCCGGAATGCACTACGAAATGGCAGAGTCATACGGAAAAGCACTGGAGTGTTATGAGAAAATCAAATACGAGTACAGTACTTCACAGGAAGCCTCGGACATTGATAAATATATTTTCAAAGTGAAGGCCCTTCAGGGCGACTTCAATCCCTAAGCCATAGTGGCAACCGCGTCATTCTCTCAAGGCGAATTCCCCTACATTTTTCATCCCGAAAATCTTAAAATCGGGGTGGTAGTTGCAGAATGGAATAAGCACATCACAGAAAAATTACTCACCGGGGCATTAAATGCACTTAAACAGCAGCATTTACATGATGTACAGATTGAAGTATTGCGTGTTCCGGGTTCTTTTGAATTGCCCCATGGTGCCCAATTGCTGTTCAGCAAAAACTGTGATGCCGTAATCTGCCTTGGATGCGTAATACAAGGTGATACCCCCCATTTTGATTTTGTGTGCCAGGCCGCAACAGATGGTATATTACAGATAGGGCTTACTGAAAAGAAACCCTGCATTTTCGGAGTAATCACCACGCTTAACGAAGAACAGGCACAAGAAAGAGCCGGTGGAAAACTGGGCAATAAAGGGGCTGAAGCCGCCCTCACCGCCTGCTGGATGATTGCAGGCAGACAACATCTGAATCCATAAAAATAATTACCTAATTTCTTAATACACTTGGAACACCAGCAAGAAAAAGAAAAATTGACCGTGGGAAATGGTGATGCCATCCATGCGGAAAATTATGAAGCGCAGTTAACCGTTGCGGAACAGCTGATTGATCATTCTGAAGAGTCTCATGAAGATCACACAGATTACTCCGAACTGGAAAAATCAGAGATTCTGAAGAAAGCCGAAGAACTCATCTACAGCCCTGATGTGCGCAAGGCACAGGAAACCATGAACCGCCTCAGGGATGCGATGGATGCGAAAATACTGGCAGAAAGACCGGAGCAAATAAAAGCATGGATCGATGAAGGAAATCTTGCACGTGATTTCAAACCACAACCCGATGAAGCAAAACAGGCGCTAAATACCCTGCTGCAAAAATTCAAAGAACGCCGTGAAGATGAACGTAAACGCGCTGAAGAAGAGAAATTAGCCAACCTTAAGAAGAAACAGGCGGTACTGGAAGATATCCGGGAACTCGCCGAATCCGAAGAACAGTCAAACTCCCTGAATAAGATGCGCGATCTTATGAAGATGTGGCGCGAGATCAGACAGGTACCCAAGGAATTTCAGGATGAACTGTATACGCGTTACAAATTCTATGTTGACAAGTTTTACGACAACCTTTCCCTCTTCAACGAACTGAAAGAACTCGACAGGGAAAAGAACCTTGAGTATAAAATTGAACTCATCAAAAAGGCCGAAACCCTTGGCGAAGAAAAAAATATTCGCAAAGCACTGATTACACTCAATAAAATCCATGAAGACTGGCGCAATGCCGGTCCGGTAAGAAAAGAAGTGAGTGAGGAATTATGGCAAAGATTTAAGAATGTCAGTGATATCATCATACTGCGAAACAAAGAACGACAAGAGGAAATAGACCGCAAAAGGCAGGAAAACTATAACATCAAACTGTTGCTGGTTGAAAAATCAGAATCTGCCATTGCAGTATGGCCGGCTGCAGGAAAAGAGTGGTCAGCATTGGGAAAAGAACTGGATGCATTGCTGGAGGAATGGAAAAAAACCGGTCCGGTACCGGCAACCAAAAATCAGGAAATCTGGGACCGCTTCTCCTCGGCCCGACAGCAGTTTTTTGCAGCAAGAAAAGAGTTTTTCAAAAACATCAATGCGGGCCGCGAGGAAAACCTGAAAATCAAAACCGGTCTCTGTGAAAAGGCAGAAGCCCTGATGAACAGCGAACATTTTCAGGATACATCAGAGAAATTAAATGAACTGCAGGAGCAATGGAAAAAAACCGGTCCGGTACCGGAAGCCAAAAATGATGAGATTTGGAAGCGTTTTCGGGCTGCATTTGACCACTTCTACGCCAGAAAAAATGCTTGGATGAAACAACGTCGCGAGGATGACAAAATCGGAATATCCGTAAAAGAAGCCATCATCGCAGACATGAAAAAACTCCTTGAGCAGGAAAATGCTGAAAACGTGTTTCCAAAACTTAAAGAATGTCAGCAGCGCTGGGCAAACAGTGGATTTGTGAGTGGAAAAGCGTACTTCAATCTCCAAAAGGAATACCGCGAAATCGGTGATGTTTTGTTTTCAAAGTTTAAACGAAACAATGATAACATGAAACAGCAGGTACTGAAAGAACATTACGCCGGAGTGGCGGGGAGTTCAGATGGCAAAAACCGCCTGCAAACCGAAGAGCGTAAAATCAAAGACCGCATTAAAAAGGCACAGGAAGAACTGGCAACCATTGAGAATAACAAAAGCTTTTTTGCGATGAGCAAAAATGCTGAGGCCGTGCTAAAACAATTCGACAGCAACATACAGAAATTAAAAGAACAGATTGCCCGTTTGGAGAAGGAAATCACCGTAATCCGAAATACCAAACCCGGCAATGCTCAATGAGCTGTATAGAACACTGGATTACCTTGAATACCTGCTGATTTCAGACACCCGGCATGGTACCCACTCCCCTTTTGTTTACCGACTGCTGGAAGAAGTGCTGTATGCCGGAAACACTAACCCGGTTTGGGATGGCATTGAGCAAATCCGCAAGGAGATGCTGCAGTCAAACTCACAAATAGAACTGCTGGATTTAGGCAGTGGC
>JBEGML010000007.1:0-5855 GCA_041183145.1 Bacteroidota bacterium
TGCAAACTGAAGATAAAATCAACAAAATAAATATGGATAAGGAAATTAAAATTAGTTACAAAAGAATAAATCAATACCACCGCAATCTGAATGAAGCTCTCGCTCACTCTTACGGAATTACCAACCAACTGAAAAAGTATCTGCATTAAGCATGGCAAATTATTCTTACAGATTGCTGAGTGTTGAAAATGTTAGTATACTAAATGAACTGTTCACAACAGTTTTCAAAATACAACCAAAGCCCAATTTTATTTTCTGGAAGTACTTTGGAAACCCTGCCGGCAATGCAATTGTTGCAGGTGCATTTTCAGAAAACAATCAACTGGTGGCATCAGGTGCAATGATTCCGGAAATCATGAACGTAAACAACAAAACAGCTGTGGTATTTAAATTCACGGATCTCATGACGCATCCCGAACACCAGAAAAAAGGGCTGTCAAAAAATATTAGTGCTTTAATTAATGAAGAAATCTCTAAACTCAATACACCTTTCTCATATACACTTTGTTCCAAAATTGCTACCAGAAGTTTCATAAGTAACAAATGGCAGCATCTGGCCGGTATTACCAATTTCTTTAAACCATACCTCCTGATAAAAAGCGCTTTTTTATTTCCTCCCAAGCCTAATCAACAAATTCGGCACTTTGATCAAATTGGTGAAAATCTGGACTCCTATCGGTTCAAAAAGAAAGACATGCTCATACACCTTGTCAAAAGCAAGGAATTTCTTCAGTGGCGAACTTCTAATCCAAATTTTAACTACGGTCTGCTTGTAAGCTACAATCAAGAAAATATTGCAAAGGCTTACCTGATTTACAGCATTTCTCCAAATAACCTTCTAAATGTATTAGACATTGAATCCTCATGCGCTGATCAACAATCAGAGTTAGACCTACTCATGCATGCAGAACAAATTGTACTAAAAAATAAATATCGCGGCATAGTAATATTAGCCGTCAGGAAAACATCTTTCTATAACCTGATAAAAAAAGCCGGATACCTCGTCAATCCATTCCAAAAAGGTCCGCTTAAAAGTATATTGGACCTCAACGCAATCGAACATAAAAATGGAAATATCAGCCTCTTTGACCTCTCTCTCTGGGAAATAAATGGCCTCAATTATGATGATGTGTAATCATCTCCCTCAAACATCACTATTAAGGGCATAGCGGAATCTGTTCGATCATAACTATGCAAAAAAAAATCAATCTCTCAGATAGCACACCATCAAAGGCTGACCATAAGAGAGATTGATCCCGATGCTCCTTAATCAAAAGTACTTCTTCCTTTATTCATTACCTGCTAATCACAACGGTCTCAGCCATCCTCTTGCTTCCCTGTGTAACCCTTAAAGAATAAACCCCTGCAGCCAATCCTTCCAATGATAGCCTCACCACTCCTCGTCCATTGATGTTCCATACCTTGCTCACCTGACCTAAGGTACTAACCATCATAATCTCTATCGCATCATCACTAGCATCAGAAAATGCAATACTTAATTCAGATGATGCCGGGTTGGGGAATACCTTCAGGTCTCCACTGTTTTGCATAACCTTCACTGAAGTGGGTGAACAATAATTGGGCAGATTAAAATTCTCTGTCTGGTCAGAACCATTGTCGCTGCTTCCCTGAACTGCACCTAAACCAAGCCCGCGTCCTGCAAATGCCTCCCATATCAAACAATGGTGCGCACCCTGATACAACAAACTGTCTGCAGCAAGTATAGCATCACGCGCGTCCACATAACCTGGCTCACATGGTTGTAACTTCATTCCCTCCAATACAAGACTCACTGCGGTATGATTCCCGCCTGTGCCATTGAACCAATCAGGATCGAAGCCTTCTGCATCAATCAACAACCAAGTCAAATCCCACAAAGCACTGCACCATATTTCTCCGTATTGGTGAACACCAAAACTACTCGCCAGATCCCCATAAGTCTGAGAATTCACTGAAGGGTTTGTAGAATAACGAAATCTTCTGATGCCAAGTCCTGTAGTATTCTGATTGTCCACATAGGTTCCAATTCCTCTGCCACTGGTTCCAACATCGCCGGGCTCTATGGTAAGCACAAGTGCCAGCCAGTCACTCCAGCCTTCACCACCTTGCTCGGCGTTTACAAGACAGCTTGAGTTAGCCGGACCTCCTGTCAATCTGTTGGAAACACCATGACCATACTCATGAAAAATAACACCGTTGTCATAACATGCATCAAAATCTGGCGTACCAACAGGCGGAGGGAATAAGGTAGCATTCACCGTCTGCCCTGCATTAAGTTGAGTCTTTATCAAATTGCCATCAGATTGTGAAATCATCATAGCCGGTATGCCAACCGTACCGGTTCCACCCATGGAAAAAAGGCCTGTAGTGTTATTTACAATTATTACAGCAAGAGCTCCAAGCGCCTCCGCAGCCTGTACCTTTGAAATAAATGTACAGGTACCCCTGTCGATTACTACTATTTTTCCCGCTAATGCCGCTCCATTCACGATAGGCTCACATGCATTGGTGTTCGGCGCAACACCATCGTCAACCAAAACAAGATCGGCAGTGATGGGCGAAGGAAAAGAAGGTGAAAAACCTCCTTCTGAAATGGTATACGGGCCATCAATGGTCGACGGACTGTTCACCGTAAATGTCGGCCCCTGCGAAGTTCCGCCAACAGGCCATAAATACATCTGCATCCTTCCATTCTGCCCATCATCAGGAGTAGCAAAATTAGCATTGCTCGTTCCTCCGCCATCTTGCGCCTCAGCCTCAACAAAATCATTACCCGTGCCTCCGTTGCCGTAATTATTCTGCTGGAAATTTCCTGCAGGCTCATCAAAACCATGATGATATAAAATATCATGCACCATGTTGTTAACGTAAAACAGATTTGTTATGGCAGGATCAAGATTCTGATCCGCAGGTAAATTAAAATCAAGCGGAAAATCAAAGTTCAGAGCCGCTCCACCATTGGGTGAATAACCGGGCTGATCATCATCGTTTGCATCCTCATAAGCAAATACATTATTACCGCGGGTGATGGTATGCTCAGCACCGGACTGCCCATTGGTATCATGCCATCCGAAAGGTGAGGCATCTGCATCATGCGGATTGTTGAGTAAACTCCTGGAACCAAAAGATGGCGCCTCAACAGGAACTGCAAAAACATTATATGAACCAGAGGCAGACGAACGGTTTCCTGAAGCATGGTCATGAACAAAACTTCCCTGCTCACGAACTCCCACAGGTCGCTCACAACTGATGGTCCAGTTGTTTCTGCCTAACTCTTCACCGCTAATAGCATTAACCCTTATGTTCCACCAATCACTGCCTTTGGCAACGTCAACACTCACATCCCAGGCAGGCACAAGAGCATCACCTGCCTCAGCCAATACAAGCCAAACACGTATTTCCTTCGCACTAACTGAAGGCAGCGTGTAAATGAATCTGTTCCTTGACTCCTCATTTCTGATCAGCAATGGTGTTTGAGAAGTTTTTATTTCAAGATGGTTAAGGGCCTTCAGCAACGCATCGGCAGGATTTATTGCCGGCCGAACCTCCGCTACGCGGGTCGAAAGATCCTGCTCAAAACGACTCACATGATACACCACCCGGTTGTTCCTGAGTACAACATTGGCAATGGCATTCCATACATCAACACCCTTATACTGCTGTTGCAGGTAATAGTGGTTTAAAGATGTACGCTTGTCGAATGAGGATGAACTCACTATCCATTCAGAATAATCCGCATCAGGCACACCTGCCTCAACATAACGGCCATGCAGATATTCTCTGATATCACTGATATCCTGACTCTGAGCCAATCCACTCGGGATAGCGCAGGTATTCAGAACCATGAAAACAAAAAGGTATAATCCTCGCATTGTACAAAATTTTCAAGCTCCCAAATTAACAATTTTTCACCCCTTAAGTTCAGTTTTATGGCTTTTTTTATCTTCGTGAATCCTAATTTGGCTGCACCGTTCATCCACGATGTCGAAAATAAAATTCTACTTCAATACCAAATCCCTCACCTACGAAAAGGTGCAGGTAAAACTTTGGGACCGGGTGAAACGGATTCTCGGATTTCTTTTTACAGGTCTGGCCTTCGCAGCGGTCACCATGTTTTTCGCCTACACCTACTTCGATTCCCCAAAAGAAAAACAGCTGCGACGCGAAATAGAAACCCTGACTTATCAATACGAAATTCTTAATGAACGCATGGAACGCGTTTCTCTGGTAATGCAAAACCTGCAGGAACGTGACGACAATATTTATCGGGTCATTTTCGAAGCGGAACCCATCCCATCCGAAATGAGAAATGCAGGCTACGGAGGCGTAGACCGTTACAGAGAACTGGAAGGCCTGAGTAATTCTGACCTGCTTGTAAACACCACCAGAAAACTCGACAAACTCTCAAAGCAAATCTACATCCAAAGCAAAAGCTTCGACGAAATAGTAAAAATGGCCAATAATAAATCCATCCTGCTGGCCTCAATACCGGCTATTCAGCCCATCAGCAACAAAAACCTCCGACGAATGGCATCCGGTTTTGGCTACCGTACACACCCCATCTACAAAACCACACATTTTCATACCGGCATGGACTTCTCCGCTCCTGTCGGAACTCCTGTCTTTGCCACCGGCGATGGTACCATAGAAAGGGCCGACAATCTTGCTCAAGGTTACGGCAATCATATTGTGATAAATCACAATTTTGGATACAAAACCCTCTATGGCCACCTTAGCAGATTCGCAGTAAGAGCCGGAAAAAAAGTAAAACGAGGAGACCTCATCGGCTATATCGGAAGCACCGGAATGAGCACTGCTCCTCACCTCCACTATGAGGTCATACGCAACAACCAAAAAGTTAATCCGGTCAATTATTATTATAACGACCTTTCACCTGAAGAATATCAGGCTATGATCGAGCTTAGCTCTCAGTCAAACCAATCATTCGACTGAGCTGCAAGTAATGAAACAACATAAGTTGGGATTATTTACCGCCACAAGTGTGGTGATTGCCAACATGGTGGGCACTGGCGTCTTTACCTCACTGGGTTTTCAGGCCGCCGGTCTCCAAAGCGGCTCATCCATCATGCTGCTATGGCTGCTTGGTGGAATCCTTGCACTTACAGGAGCATTCTGTTATGCCGAAACAGGCTCAGCAATACCGCAATCAGGCGGTGAATACATGTACCTGAGCAAGCTCATACATCCCGCTGTAGGATTCGCCGCCGGCTGGGTAAGCATAACAGTAGGCTTCGCTGCACCCGTTGCTGCCGCATCGATGGCCTTCGGAAAATACCTTGCCAACCTCTTGCCCAATATCAACGAAACTCTGGCAGCGGAAACTATTCTGCTCGTGCTTACCATTATTCAAAGTTTAAGCCTCCGCCTCGGAGGTAAAGTTCAGGATGTTACAACATCGGTTAAACTTATGGTAATGGCTGCTTTCATCATCGCAGGCCTCATGCTTCCTGAAAGAGGAAACTTCAATTTTTCACTCTCAGACACTTTCATGAATGATGTAGCAAGTTCAAGCTTTACCACATCTTTCTTCTTCGTTACCCTAGCCTATTCTGGCTGGAATGCAGCGGCCTATTTCGCCTCAGACCTGGAAAATCCCAAATCCCAGCTGCCTAAAGCACTAATCTCAGGTACCATCATCGTAGGATTGCTATATTGCTGTATTAATTACGTTTTTATGAGAAGCACGACAGCCTCAGAAATGCTAGGCCGTGAAGGTCCTGTGGTTGAAATTGCTGCAGTTTCCGCCTCGCATATTTTCGGACCCGCCTTCGGAGCCTTGATGGGCGGAGTAATTGCCCTGCTGCTGATTTCAACCATCAACGCCATGATACTTG
>JBEGML010000008.1:0-5476 GCA_041183145.1 Bacteroidota bacterium
GTAATCAACAGGCCTCTGAACAAAATCAAGCTCGGTGGTATGAATAATCAAACATCGTTGATTTCTAACAGTGCGAAAAAAATCGTGATACTGCTTGTGTATGCGGCTCAAATAATCCTCAGTAATTTCCTGTTCGTAAGGCCTGCCGCGTTGCCTGATATTTTTTCGAAGCCTATCTTCTCCTGCATGAAGGTAAACAAGTAAATCCGGCTGTGGCAAACTCTGACTCATGAAGGAAAAAAGTTTCTGAAACAAAAAAAACTCAGGTTCTGAAAGGTTCGCCTTTGCAAAAATCAGACTCTTTTGCAGAAAATAATCAGAAATTGTCACGGGACTAAATAAATCCCTGTTAACAAGCTGCTTCTTGAGTTGCTGAAATCGATCTGCAAGAAAAGTTAATTCAACCTGGAAGCCATATTTTTCCGGTTCACGATAAAAAAGTGGCAAAAACGGATTATCCTCGAACTCCTCAGGAATAAATCTAGCCTGCAAATCAATGGCCAGTCTGGAAGCCAGGCTTGTCTTACCTGCACCGATATTTCCTTCAATCGCAATGTACTGATACATCAAACCACTTGTAACAATCAACTTTTTTTCAAATGGGCCAGCATCTCTGATGGTGTTAATTTCAGAAGAGGATGTAGATATTCGGGCGCAATCTCAGATAATGGCTCGAGCACGAATGCGCGCAGGTGGAGTCTGGGATGAGGAACTTCAAGCTCCGGGGTGCGAATAAGCCGGTTACCAAAACTTAAAATATCCAGGTCCAGGGTGCGCGGCATATTTCTGTTCCCATCCCTGACCCTGCCATTCGATGCTTCAATTTTCTTAATAACGGATAATAGAAATTCAGGGCTTTCAGAGTAATCAAAACAGAATACCTGATTTAAAAAATATGGCTGATCAGGATTTCCCCAAGGCTCAGTTTCATAGATACTGCTTGCTTTGAGACCACGAACTTCTTTTTGTGATAGAAAACTTTGTAAAGCCTCTCTCAAAAATGCCTCCCGGTTGCCAAGATTCGAACCAGACTGAATAATTACTTTTTCAAAATTCACAAGCCAAAATTATTATCCTGTTTCGGTCCGGCCAATTATGCCTTTGCCTAATTTTGCAAGATTATCCACAAATCATGAAATCTTTCTTCAAGACTCTTCTCGCCAGCCTGATCGGTTCAGTTCTGGCCATCTTCCTGTTTTTTCTGATTTTGGTCATCATTCTCGGAAGTATTATGGCAGGAGCCGGTGAGGATAAACCTTTTTCGGTTAAAGAAAAATCCGTGCTCCATCTCAAGTTAAACCATGAAATTCTGGACAGAGGTTCTGACAATCCTTTCGAGAATTTTAACTTTTCTGATCTTGAAGCCGGTAAAAACGAAGGGCTGAATGAAATACTAGAAGTGATAAAACTGGCCTCTGAAGACAAACATATCAGTGGTATTTTCCTCGACCTGGAGGGATTGAACGCCGGCATGGCAAGCACTGAAGAAATTCGAAATGCACTCATGGATTTCAAAAAGAAAGGGAAATGGATTATGTCGTACAGCGAAATGTACACTCAGAAATCATACTACCTTGCTTCAGTGGCCGACCAGATTTTTTTAAACCCAAAGGGTGATATGGAGTGGAAAGGAATCAGCGCAGAACTCCCATTCTTCAAGGGAACAATGGAAAAGCTTGAAATTGAACCCCAAATCATCCGCCATGGCAAATTTAAAAGTGCTGTGGAACCTTTCATTCTCGATAAAATGAGCAATGAAAACCGACTACAAACAAGAACGTATGTTGGAGGAATGTGGAATCATCTTTTGCAAAAAATCAGTCAAAGCAGGAAAATAAATTCTGACTCCCTTCAACAATTTGCCAATCGCATCGCCATCCGCAAAGCATCAGATGCACTCAGGTATGGCATGGTAGATGGACTTAAATACAGGGATGAAGTTATGCAGGTCCTCGCCCAAAAGTCAGGTTCAAGCAATAAAGAAAAAGAGCCGGAGCTCATTACCATTAATCAATACAGCAGGGTGCCAGGTATCAAAAATGAGAAAGTCTCTGATCCAAAAATTGCCATAATTTACGCCTCGGGTGAAATTGAAAGCGGGAAAGGAGCCAATAACACTATTGGCAGTGAACCCCTATCAAAAGCTATTCGTCAGGCCAGAGAAGATGATAAGATTAAAGCTATCGTATTGCGCATTAACTCACCCGGCGGTAGTGCGCTGGCCTCTGAAATTATCTGGAGAGAGACTCAGCTTGCAGCTAAAACAAAACCTCTTGTTGTTTCTATGGGCGACGTTGCGGCATCAGGAGGATATTACATTGCTGCAGGTGCAAAAAAAATATTTGCATCCCCAACTACAATCACCGGTTCCATAGGAGTTTTTGGGATGATGCTGAACGCCAAAGGAATGTTGAACAACAAACTTGGAATCACAATGGACACCATTAATACAGGTCGTCTTGCCAACATCGGAAGTATAGCACGTCCTCTGACCGCTGAAGAAAGAAACATCATGCAGGAGGGTGTAGAGGATGTTTACAGAACCTTTATCAGCAGGGTGTCTGAAGGAAGAGGCATTCCTGTAGCAGAAGTTGACAGCATCGGTCAAGGCCGAGTTTGGTGCGGTATTGACGCAATTAACATCAAGCTTGTCGATGAATTCGGAGGATTAAATGAGGCTGTTTCCGCAGCTGCGAAACTGGCCGGAGTTAAAGCATACAGGCTTACTGAATTACCTAAAAAAAAGAATCCTTTGGAAGCAATTACCTCAAGCCTGAGCGGCGAGGGTGAAGAGGCTTACCTGCGCTGGAAACTCGGAGCAGATTACAATTATGTCAGACAGATTACCCGCATGAAAGATATGAACGGAATCATGATGCTCATGCCTGAGGTACCTCAGATCTATTAAGCCCTTACCCTATCCAGAACCGAAAGGAAAATGTATCGTCCATCGGTGTTACCAAGAATCTCTGAAGTGCAACGTTCAGGGTGAGGCATCATGCCAAAAACATTCTTTCCTGCATTGCATATTCCTGCGATATTCTCTAGAGCCCCATTAGGGTTGGAAGCCTGATTCACAATTCCATTCTCATCGCAATACCTAAACAGAATCTGACCGGCTTTTGACATATCCTCCAGAGCGGAGGAATTGTTGTAATACTTCCCTTCACCATGTGCAATAGGAATTTTTAAAGCTCTTTTAAGTGGAACGCAACGCGTAAAGGGTGAATCCTGATGTTCGGCTCTGATATACACATTGGAACAGATGAACTTATGAGAATCATTGTGCATGAGCGCGCCTGGCAACAGCCCAGATTCACATAGAATCTGAAATCCATTACAAACACCCATAACAAGGCCACCGCGGGCTGCAAAATTCTGGACCTCCTGCATAACAGGGGAAAATCGGGCAATAGCTCCACTGCGCAAATAATCACCATAGGAGAACCCGCCCGGAAGAACTACAAGGTCAACACCTTGCAGCGAGTGATCTTTATGCCAAAGCATAACAACCTTCTTACCCGAGATCTGCTCCCAGGCATAGGCCATATCTGCATCGCAGTTGGAGCCGGGAAAAACAATAACACCAATTTTCATACTATTTTGATTTATGCCGCCGGAGCGGTAGATTGATAATGACAACGAATTTCATCCAGGATTTCCAGCAGACCGGAAAGTTGATTGCAAGTGAGCAGACGGATTCTGAAATCCTTAAAATGATCAAATCCTTTGAAGTAATTTGCATAATGACGTCGCATCTCCAGAATTCCGGTGATCTCTCCCTTCCATCGAACCGACTCATTCAAATGCATGGTGCATACTTCAACACGTTCATTTACCCCCGGGGAGGGGAGCAATTCTCCTGTTCTGAAAAAATGTTTTATCTCATTGAATATCCAGGGATGACCAATGGCTCCACGACCAATCATAATACCATCAACTCCATACCTGTTCTTATATTCCAGGGCTTTTTGAGGATGGTCAACATCGCCATTGCCGAAAATAGGGATACAGATTCTTGGATTTTCCTTAACCCGGGCAATTAACTCCCAATTTGCAGACCCTTTGTACATCTGCGCACGTGTTCGACCATGAATAGTAAGAGCTTTAATACCAACATCCTGAAGGGATTCCGCAACCTGCATGATATTAATGCTTTTATCATCCCAACCCAGGCGGGTTTTCACTGTCACAGGTAATTTTGTTGCCTTCACTACAGCAGAAGTAAGTTTGATCATTCCCTGCAGATCCTTTAATATACCCGCGCCTGCGCCCTTACAAACAACCTTTTTTACCGGACAACCGTAATTGATATCAAGCAAATCGGGGCCGGTAGTTTCTACAATCTCTGCAGAAAGAGCCATTGCCTCCTCGTCTCCTCCAAAAATTTGAATCCCTACAGGCCTTTCTTCCGGAAAAATATCCAGTTTCTTTCTGCTTTTGATAGCATTGCGAATCAATCCCTCAGAGCTTATAAACTCTGAAAACATAAGGTCTGCACCGTTCTTTTTACAAACCATACGAAACGGAGGATCGCTAACATCCTCCATAGGTGCAAGCAGAAGAGGAAACTCCCCCAATTCAACAGATCCGATTTTTACCAAGGGTAAATTCTAAATTCGCACAAAATTAGCATAAATCACATGAAAGCAGCCGGCATGGCAGAAGGCAAATCTGCCCCGACACAACTATTACTTTTAACCGGAATTTCACTAGGCGGAGTAAGCATTTTTTCTTTTCTATCAGTTTTGTTCGTTTGGGCAGTATTTGATGTAAATATTGCCGGTCAACCGGGGTTGTTGAGCGATTTTCAAAATCCGGAAACACTCAAAATTCTGAAGGCCATGCAGGTTTTCCAATCGGTCGGATTGTTTGTTTTTCCACCTCTGATTCTTGCCTTCCTTGTTTCGTCAAAGCCACTTCACTGGTTGAATATCAAACTCACTCAACGCACGGCCTACCAATTACTGCTGACCACGCTCATGATGGCCTTTAGCCAGCCTCTGATCAATTGGCTTGCCGCATGGAACTCTGAATTGCCGGTCAGCACATGGATGCAGGAAGCTGAAGACAGAGCAGCAGAAATTACAAAGGCTTTTCTTGGAGACAAAAATCTGAAAGGATTGCTGATCAATATACTCGTGGTGGGAATTTTACCGGGCATTGGTGAAGAACTTTTTTTCAGAGGTGCAATTCAAAAATTATTCATTAAAGCAAGTAAAAATGAACATTTAGGTATATGGATCTCTGCCATTATTTTCAGTGCCATTCATATGCAGTTTCTAGGGTTCTTCCCAAGGCTTCTGCTGGGTGCCATGTTTGGCTACCTTGCACTGTGGAGCCGAAGTATCTGGATCCCCATTTTCGCACATGCTTTAAATAATTCCGCGGCCGTAACCATTCATTTTCTTGTCAATCGCGGAAATCTGTCTTCCAGGGCAGAGGAAATCGGAGCAGGAAACGGAGAACTCCTCTG
>JBEGML010000009.1:0-2753 GCA_041183145.1 Bacteroidota bacterium
TGTTGTTCTGCTACTTTGATGACTGTTTCGCCTTCGGATAGCATCAGTATCGTTTGTGCTCGAGCACGTTCTCGCCAATCGCTACCTTTTTTTATAATCGTTAGCAGTTGTTCTCGCTCAATTTCACTCAATTCAATTGGTTTTACGCTCATTTCATGGCTTTCTATGGGGATAACGGCCTTTATCTTACATGCGGATTTGTTGCTAAGCGCTTATTAACGACAATAAATTGCTCAATTTTTTTTGGCATCATCGCCACACCTTCCTAATCAAAAAAATCGCTAAGCCAATTCCCGAAGCCACGACAATAAAACTGAATAAGGCTTTGAAAATACTTATCCAAACTGAATAAGCACCTAATTTCAAAAACACAACTGCCAAACCAACAAAAACACTCATTAGCCAAAACATGATCGTTCTCCTTTAAGGATTAATTGAAAACGGTTGCTATCTTGAAGGTTGAGATTGACAGGTGATGTCGTTTTCAGTGAAGCGCTGAGAATTATTTGATTTTTGCATCTGAAATAAATGCGTAACCCACTGTATGTATAGTTTTAACTGGCAATTCATGATCCAGTAATTCGACTGACTTCTTTCTAAGATTGGCTAAAACCTTGTTCAGCTTAATGTCGTGATCTTGCATACATTTGCCGAGAACGATGTCCATAACCTTTGATCTATCCACCGGCTTACCTGGGTGTAAAAATAATTCATAAATAAAATTAAATTCTCTGGCACTTAATTTCATTTGCTTTTGATTGGGCGCTACTAAAATCCAATGACTTTTAATTAATTGCCAGCCCGGAAATTTAGCATTATCAGCGTTCAAAAGATTAGCTCGTGGTTTTCTTGTTACGCTGTGGAGATTTTCCAGAAGCTCTTCGAATTCGATAGGCTTAACTAAACAACGATTAACACCTGCCTTTAATAAATTAATGCGTAATTTATAATTGCCATCATCAACTAAAACCACAATAGACAATTCAGGTTTTAGTAATAAATAGCGTTGAACACAGGTTAGTAAGTCATGAATTTTAGTGTCTTCGATTAAAAGAACAGAAATGTCATGCTTTATAATTTTTTCAAAAACTTCTAGTTCATATTCGCAATATTCACAGTAAAAATCAGATGATTGATTGGTTGATTGTAAATAATATGAAAATTCTTGATTTATATTGGTAACAACTAGAACTTTATCCATCTTAAATTAAATATGCTTAATCTAAGCATGTTATGTTATTTTCAATATAACCACAAAACACAAGCAAATCAATAAAATGCATTTTTGGTTATTAATTAGTGCTTAACTAGCTAAATGGTATATTTGGTTATTTTTTGGATATTAATTACTTTTGGGTTGTCAGTAACCAGATAGGCATTAACTGACACCGAAACCAGTTTGAACACTAAGCCAGACAGGTGGTGTCGTTCAGCAAAATCACACTTTAATTTTTCATTTTTTAGCATTACCATGTCGAACAACGACAAAGCCTGTCATCAATGTCATGGAAACTAGAAAAAAATAACAGGGAAAAAGCGATGACACACAGCACTCACGACACTTTGGTATATCGACTAGCGCAAATGCTGGTTAAGCTAAATCAAGGTGAAAAACTCGAACCTCGCGCATTGGCCGATGAATTTGGTGTCAATATGCGAACCATTCAGCGTGATCTCAACGAACGCTTTGCCTATTTACCTTTAGAAAAAACCGACGGCAAATATCATTTAAATCCCACTTTTTTGGGCAAACTCAGCACCAAAGATATTGATCGCTTTGCTGGACTTGCCGGTATCAAAGGTCTGTTTCCGTCGCTGGGGGATGATTTTTTAAGAGATATATTCGATGCCAGTGTGCAGGAAGCCTTACTGGTTAAGGGGCACCATTACGAAGATTTAAAAGGTAAAGAGCGGCTATTTGGCAATCTTGAAAAAGCCATTGTTGCGCGGCGAAATATCTCGATTGATTATAAAAAATCGGATGGCAATAAAGCCTATACGGTTTCCCCTTACAAACTGATTAACCATAAAGGTATTTGGTATTTGATGGCGTTAGACGGCGCAAAACTGAAATCCTTTTCGCTCAGTAAAATTAACCAGGTGGAAAATCTGGACGCGTATTTTGACTGGAATCCTGCCATCGATAAGCAAATCATTGAAGATGAAGGCATCTGGTTTTCCGAAGCGACACAGGAAATAGTCCTACAAATTCGCCCTGAAATTGCCGGTTACTTTAAACGGCGGAAATTAATTGCTAATCAAGTGATTGAAAAGGAATTGTCTGATGGTGGATTGATTGTTTCGGCAAAGGTTGGCCATATCAATCAAGTGGTTCCGATTGTCCGTTATTGGATACCGCATATAAGGATTATTAGTCCTGATGGTTTGCAGGTGGAAATGGAAAAAGAGTTGAGGGGGTATTTGAATGAAAAATAACAATAATGAGGGGTTGTTGAAAAAGGTTATTTATTGTTTTTTTTATTTTAATTTTTTCTTCGACAGGTAGTTTTGCTAAAGAACAGCGAGTATATCAAACAGATAAGTTCGGTAATATTCAGTACCATTTGCCATCATATACGGTTGAAGATAACGGTCGTATTGTCGAAACTGATAAATTTGGGAATAAGCAATATCATAAGGATGGTTATCAGATTAAAGGTGACAGGGTTTATCAAACTAACAAATATGGCAATATTAAAAATCACGAATCACATAAGGGGATTAAATGGTAATTAAGTTACGAGATTTTATTC
>JBEGML010000010.1:0-8059 GCA_041183145.1 Bacteroidota bacterium
GTAGCTCAGTTTGATGCAGGGATATGTCAGAGCCTTTATCAAAAAGACAGTACCTCGGGTTTTACGATGAATACCGGCTTCAATGCAGGAACATTTTTTAAGCCCGGAACAACGAGAATATGGCCTGAGCTGGCTATCAATTATTTCCGGCATTATGGAAAGCACCGGAATTATGTATATGCAGGCTCCGGAACCTGGATAGAGCTTGCACGAAATGGAACATATGGACGGGAAATTCAAAATAGATTGTTGCCATGGTTTCATCTTGGACATGTATGGAACAGAGGGCGTTTTTGCTATCAACTTGAATACCGCATGTTAGCCCCTTTTCAAAGCAATCAGGATGTGGTGGTAGATTATTTGAAGCTAACAGGAAATCGTGGAGTCAGTGGTCTTTATTTTACTTTTAGCAGGAGGTTAGGAAAATGAGAAAAGTTCTTTCTATTGTTTTAAGTTGTGCCTTTTTAGCATCATGCAGTAAAATGAGGCTTGACTCTATGATGTATAACAATACCAGACTTGATAATTATCTCTGGGACGATTATCAGGGTGAGGTAGATTTCAGATTGGACGCCTCGTACGCCATTGAGAAGAAGATGATGCATGAGTTAAGTTTAAATTCCGTTGTGGAGGGTACAAATTCAAATGTGCGTATTGCCGCAATCTATCTGGGTGATACCACAAAAATCGCGACGGATACTGTGATTTTGTATTGCCATGGTAACCGCGATCACATGGATTTTTACTGGCAGCGCGCCAAGCTGCTTGCACATATCGGGGGTAAGCATCATTATGGAGTGATGATGTTTGATTATAGGGGTTATGGAAAATCGGAGGGGGAATCATCTGAGCCCACCACCTATGCCGATACAAGGGCAGCCCTGCGCTGGCTTGTGGCACATGGCTTGTCGCCGGATCGCTTTTTTATGTATGGTTTCAGTTTAGGCACTTCTGTAGTTTGTGAGGAGGCAAGCTCTCCTGAGGTAATGCGTCCTGCCGGTATAATGCTGGAAGCCCCATTTGCTTCAACGGAAGTGATGGTGCAGGATGGCTCAGGATTATCGATGCCTTCTTCCTGGATAACCGACACTAAGGTTGATAACGTTGGGAAGATTGGCATTGTGCGTTCACCATTATTCTGGATTCATGGCTCAGACGATTCTTTTCTTTCCATAAGAACACATGGAGAGCCGGTTTATGAAAGACATCCCGGTTACAAGGAGGCGCACAGAGTTGAAGGAGCAGAGCATGGAGGAATTCCCCAGACTATGGGTTTTGAGAGGTATCTGAAGGCTATTGAGATTTTTATGCAGAGTTTACATTAACTCCTGAAAATCTACAGTGCATCTGTAATTTTTTTGTCTGGTAAGTGAGATTCCCCGGAATTTTGAGCAACAAAAAAGACGACCGTTAGAGGTCGTCTTGTATATTTTATGAATGTTATTTCACACTTGCTTTCTTGTCAGAGACTTTTTCCTTAGCCTTATTCTGCTTGTAACGCATGTCGGGCTTGCCATCTTTTCTTCGCTTCTGATTTTCTTTATATCTTTTGTCTAGGCTGCCATCTTTTTTCAATTTGGCTTCCTGTCCGGGTTGTGGTTTAACAGTTTGCTCTTTACCCGCAGGCTGCATAGGCGCAACCTGTGGGCCGCTTTGAACCTGTGCCGGACGTTCTTTGGTATTAACCGCCCTGTCTCTTGCGTCAATATTTTTGGATGCTGAGGTTTTTACCGGCTGTGCATTAGGTTTTTTTTCTCCCTCAGCTCTGTTAAGTTGCTGAGCGAAAAGCGGGCTTCCAAAGGCAAGCACCGCGAAAAGAAGAATGAACTTTTTCATGATAATTTGTTAAAGAGAGAATACTCTGCTGATATTGAATCCAATTCTTATGCCAGGATTTTTAAACGACCAGTCTGTATTGCTAAACGCAAGGTATTGGTTCTCAATCATGCCTTGTGAATTGGTAATATGCATTTGAAAAACGTGTCCACCGGTTTCAATATCGATTCCTAACCCAAAAGAATTGTAATAACGATTACTGCTGTATTCATTCAGCCTAAGTCCGTATTCGGCGGTCAGTGCAACTCTCTTACTGAGTTTGATGCGCGCAGCACTTGCAAGACAGATGATATCGTTTTTGTCTGATGCCTTCTCAACGAGATTCAGATGTATTAACGTTGGAGCAATCTGTAAAGAAAAACTCTCGGTGAATTTTCTGCCAATTATCAATTGATGTGCGTAAGATAAACGGCTTGAGAAATACTGATATCGGTCAAAACCATTAACTGCCTTGTTTGCATCTTTTTGAGTGGTGCAGAAAACACTGCTGACCAGGGTCATGCTCAAAGGCATTTTGTTATTGGTGGTCTGTCTCAATAATCTCGCTTTGCCATAAGCATCGAGTGTTTTTTCTATGTTGCTGCGGCCTAAACCAAAGGTTATACGGCCATTGTGTGAGTATTCCAGACCCATTCTGATACTTGCTCCGCCATCTAGCCCGTAAAAATTTTCTGCACCGGAGCCAACCGTACCAAATCTGTGGGATATTCGATATTCAAGAGTTCGAGGGCCCGGTGTTTCCAATGTGTGAAAATTAATCAGTCTTGTGCCCTTAAAAGTGGCAGTGGTGTACTCAGTTTCTGCGGGCGTTTCTTCAGCCAGCATTTTTTCGAGATCTTGAGAATAGCCTCTGCCTGTGAGTGCGCAGAGACAAACGATAAACAGTAGGGTTTGTTTTTTCATGAGGTTAAAATAGGAATTTTTCAAATGAGCCGGCAGGATTTTTTTCAGTTTGAAAAGCTCGCCCCTTCCCGAATCCATTTTCTGATCAGGTTACGTCTGCAATCATCGATTTGAGATCGGCCCTTTGGCATCGGACTAACACCGGATGCATGGTCAATACTCTTTATGAATAATCCGCTATTTACAACCTCAAGAATTTTCTGTGAATTTTCAAGATCTACCCCTCCTGATGCTGCTCCGCTGCCATGACAGCCGCTCTGCGAACCGCATTCATTTTTCAGAATGGGTTCAACCTGATTTTTGAAAGATATTGCCTTTGATGTATCACAGCCTCGGCTTTGAGAACCGTTCAAATCTTCAACATTATCTTTTTCACAGGATGGCAAAATGATTCCCGTGATAAGAAGCCAGAAGAGGTAAAAAAAGAACACTTTACGCATGGTTTGTTTATTTAAAATCATTAATACTTATTCCCACATCAAGCAAATTGCTGGTTCCGGTGGCCAGAAGTTTTTTCCTCTCCATATCGAAAATCTCACAGCGTCCGTGTACCATAGTTTTTCCATTTTTGATAATCACAGCCCTTACCTGAATAAAATCCTGCCTAAGGATTGGAGCCAGATAGTCTATGTTGTTTTGTATGGTAGAGTGGAAATTTTTCTTACCCAAGCTGAAAAGTGCCACCCCGACGGCATCATCAACAATACCGGCTGTTACCCCTCCGTGCAGGGTGTTCATAGGATTAAACATCTCGTTTCTCAATGGATAATGAAGCCATACCTCTCCTTCATCTATTTTTGCCAGCAAGGGGTTTAGCCATCGGTGGAAAGGGGAGCTGCTGCCCTCAAATCTTTTGCCTTCGTGAGCCTTTAATAATTCTGCGATTTTATTCATGCGCCGATTCGTTTTTGTATCATATTACTTATTTTCTCGTACAATTCGTTCGGATGATAGGTACGCCATCCTACCTCGTTAAGGTTGCCTCCAAAAAGTACATAGTAATCTATATTACCTTGTTGGAATTCCCTTATAACATGTTCTCTGAAATTAAGAAATGCAATCCATCCGTCGTTTTCACTGATATCCTCATACCACTCTTCATAATAGCTGTCTTCAGAAGAATGAAAATTCAGCACGTTTTCTCCAATTATGATGAAGCGGTAAATACCTTCTCCCATGAGGTGGTCTGCAATTTCTCTTTTCAATAACATGATATCATTCCCTATCGCATCATTCCATTCTCCCAATAGTTCAATGATACAAAATCCCTGATCATAACCGGTATAAAGAATTTTCATAAACAGAGTCTCCGATCCGAAATCGTCCCACTGCGGATGAATAAGAAAATTGTAAATACGATTTGTAAATTCAAACTCACTGTACTCTCTCTCGAAGAATGGCGAGCGCTCATCCTCGGCAGCAATGTAAAGATTCCTCCAACTATAATGCGGCTCCAGGTCATGCATGTGAATCCCGTTTGGAATCAATAGCTTTTCTGACACTTCCGTGTTCCTCCAGAAGGTTCCTTGCCTCCTCAGATTCTATACCAAGCTCATTCATAATCATGCGTACGCCTCGATCAATCAATTTTAGGTTGCTCAGTTGCATATCCACCATCTTGTTGTCTTTTACCCTCCCGAGTTTGATCATCACCGTAGTTGAAATCATGTTCAGCACAAGTTTCTGTGCAGTTCCACTTTTCATCCTGGTGCTTCCTGTTACAAACTCCGGCCCTACAATCACCTCAACAGGGTATTCAGCCTCTGTGGCAACTCTTGAACCGGGATTGCACGTTATACAGCCGGTGACAATTCCCGCTTCCCGACATCGCTTCAGAGCTCCGGCAACATAAGGAGTACTGCCCGATGCCGCAATTCCTATTACAACATCCTTTCTGTTGATCAATTGCTCATTTAAATCTCTCCAGCCACCATCTTCATCGTCTTCCGCAAACTCTACAGCCTTGCGTATGGCTTTATCTCCTCCGGCAATGAGACCCACTACAAGCCCGTGCTCAACTCCATAAGTAGGCGGACATTCAGAGGCATCCACAATGCCTAGTCTTCCGCTAGTGCCCGCGCCCAGATAAAAGAGTCTTCCACCTGCAAGCATTTTTTCTGCAACCACTTCTGTGAGACTGATAATTTGCGGTAGTGCACGTTCCACAGAAAAGGCAACGGTTTTGTCTTCTTCATTTATTCCTCTCAACAATGCCTCTGTGCTGAGCGTTTCAAGATGCCTGTGTCTGGAATCCTGTTCGGTTACTTTTTTAGGAGCTTCCATCATTTGATTTTTTTATTGAAGGCGAGCTCTTTTTTCAAAAGCATAATGTCTTTGATAAGCTGTTCAACTGCAATTGAATCAGTGCCATCGTAATACCCACGAATATTTTTGCCCGGATCAACCAGAGCAAAATTCTCGGTATGAATAAAATCCTCAGGACCACCATCGCCCTCAGCGGCATCCAGCATATAACTCTCTCTGGCCTGTTTATATAAAGCAGGCTTTTCACCTGTAACAAGATACCATTTACCATACTGCACCCCATGCAATGTTGCATAATCAGCCAGCACATTTACAGAGTCATGCTCGGGATTAACCGTATGACTTAAGAAAAGTACTTCGGGGTCATCAGAAAAATGTTTGGCAAGCCGCGCCATCTGTTTGGTCATGAGCGGACAAATACTCTGACAGGTGCAGAAGAAATAATCAGTAACGTAAATCTTGTCTTTAAATGCTGCATCACTTAAAGCTGCACCTTTCTGGTCTATAAAGTTAAAGGGCTTTACTGTATGGAATACAGTATCTACCCTCCATTTGCCTCCCTCTTGTATGCTATCAGTTTTTTTAGGCCCGAAATAGGGGAGCAGACGCAGGGGTTTGTCGGAACGAAGTTTCAAAATACCTGCAATCAGTAGCGTTATCACCGCTGCACCAATAATTAAGGTGAAAGGTTTTTTCATATTATGTATTGAACCAATAAACAAACTTGAATACAAGAGCTCTGTTTTTCACACCCACAATTCTCGTGTCATAGTTGTCTGTATATACAACAAACAAATCTGACATGGGTTTGAACCTCCACTGGAACCTTGCATTTATATTCAGGTTTTGTGTTTGCGTATTCACTTGCACAAAGGTAGTAAGGAAGATACTACGTGTAAATGTGAGTTCAACTTTTGGGCCCAGTACCAGAAGATTGCTTGCCTGAGTGCCGTCAATTTTGTATATTCTGTCTGCAGATCCCGAAATGGAAATTATTGCGTATGGTTGAAGCCTTCCGCTGATGTCGAAGCTGCTCCCCATTCGTCTTCTGTCTAAAAACCCCCCGTAGCCAGCATTGAGCAGCAGAACCACTTTTTTTCTTTTATTTGAACTCAGGCTGAGTGCGAGTTCATCATATTCGTAAACACCCGGTTGAAAAATATCAGTGATACCTGATATTTTAACAGGGAAAATAAATCGTGTGAATACCTTGTTGTATTTGATTCTTGCGGTTGCTGAGTTTTGAAATACGAAATTGTAAAATCCCTGATACAAACGGTCGGTAGTGGTAAGGGTGTCATTAAAATAGGCATCTACATAAACTCCGGGTCCGTGATTGTTAATGATTTTTGATTTCGGATAAAGGTAAAGATCAGCCTCAGGTTCCAGCCTCCAATAAGAGAATCGTCTTACTACATTTCCTATCGGGTCAAACTGATTGTTGCGTGGCACAAATCCTACAGCCGGATCATAGTTCTTTCCAACATATTCATGGTTCCACATCCAGCGCCAGCGCTGTGTGCGGTAATTCAACCAGGAAGCATGTGAGTAGGCTAAATTCTTTTTATCAGGTGTTAGATTGTGGTGATAATAAATCTTTCCCATCCACTTGTTGTCTTTAGAGGCTAGGTTGTAATCAAGGCCTACTACTGTATTGTAATTTCCCAGATCCTTTGCCCCTGATGGAAGGCTTAACTTGTTCACCACAATACCTGAAATAAAACTCCTGGTAAATACTCTTCTCTGAAATGCTCCTACCGTGAAATTTTCCGGATTAAGCCTTAACTGTTCATTTCCTACTCCTTGCGTTTGCATGTTCATCAATCCAATCCTCCAATCCTGATTGGGCTTGCCGCTTAAACGAAACCCTCCGATGATAGGAACCAGATTGCCATCCTGCAGCCCTATTCTGCGTGAGAAAAACGGTCTTATCTGCATAAACCCGAAACTTGAAAACAGATCAGAGTTTTCAATAAAGAAATTTCTTCGCTCCGGAAAGAACAGACTGAAACGGGTAAGATTTGCCACCTGTCTGTCTACCTCTACCTGCGAGAAATCCGGATTTACAGTGAGGTCAAGATTTAACGAGGAGCTTACAGCAACCTTGGCATCTAAACCACCGTTGAGGCTGCTCACCATTTTTTTATCGGTCTGGTAATTCACGCTTGACTGCCCAAGTAAAAATGGAATGATACTCAGATTTGCACCTTTGCGCTTTGGCGGCGAATCCCAGACCAACTCGCCTGTAAAGGCAAGCGTGGAAATATTAAATGCTCTGGGTACCCGACTCCATGTGCTGCTCTCATTGCGCTTCAAATCATTACGTGTGAAGTTGAGTCCCCACTTCTGTACATCGTTTTTAAATCTGATACTCTTGAATGGTATTTTCATCTCTACCGTCCATTGATCCTTTTCCCGATTCACTTCGCTGGCCCAGCGGTTATCCCAATCAGTACTTACCCCCATCCCGCCGCCTCCGGCAATCAGTCCTTCTCTCTGAACCCCGTATGGATTCACCCCAAAACTAAACCCATTAGTTTTGTCGTCAAACGGATCCAGCACCAATGAAAAAGCATCTGAGACCGGATATGAAAAATCGCGCTTCAATGATTGTATCACATAATCACCCGGCAGTGTATCATAACAAACCGCTGAAAGGTACAGTGCATCATCATCATAGGTCATGCGAACTTCTGTACGTGTGCAGGACGCCCCGGTATCATATGGGAAATTGCAATAAAAGGTGTTCGCAACCTCGGCCTGCTTCCAGCATTCTTCATTCAGTATGCCGTCAATGATGATAGGACATGCCGATTTTTTTATGTGGTATGTCTGCTTAATTCCATTTTTTTCTTCCTCACCTTTCTCAGCTAAATGGCGCGCATTAAGCGAAACTGAATAAAGTAGTGTTAGAAAAAAAAATGCACTTAAGCGAAGTGGGCTGTTGCCTTTCATCATGAGAATGCGAAATTCGGAAAAAAGCCGCTTGGGAGGCTCATTTTTTACAGGTTTGTCCTAACGCAAACAAGGCTATTCTGAAAAGGTTTTATTAACT
>JBEGML010000011.1:0-4477 GCA_041183145.1 Bacteroidota bacterium
GTAGTATGGATGGCAACAGCAAGAGATTGGTAAACATTGCCATAAGTAAGGTAAGTGATATCAATGTTCCGAGAGCTGCGGTGCCTCCGAAGCTGGAGATTGAAAATATTGAGAAACCGAAAAATAGAATAACTGAGGTGTAAACCATGCTGAGGCCAGTGTCATGAATGGCTGCAGAAATTGCTTTAATGTGGTTCTTTCTTTTATTCAATTCTTGACGGTATTTTGTAAGAAAATAAATGGTTCCATCAGAGGATATTCCAAAAGCAATGCTAAAGATTAAAATGGTGGATGGTTTAAATCTGATATCAAGAAAGCCCATTATTCCTGCGGTAATAATGAGTGGGATAAGACAGGGAAGTTTTGATAAAATAATGATGCTGACTGAACGAAAAAGTAGCATTCCTACTAGAGCAATCAAAATAATTTCAATCAATAAGCTTTCTAAAAGATTTGATAGCAGATAATCATTACTCTTTAGAAATACCAGGCTATTGCCGGTGAAACTGACCTTGTAATTTTTGGGATCGAGAACTGAGTCTACTCTGGGTCTGATCTCTGATACAATCTCTTTAATTCTTTTCGATCCAACATCTGCCATCTGATAACTTATTCTTGTTACACGTCTGTTGCTGTCTATGAAATTTTTTAATCTTTGATCCTGACCCTCCAGTGACCCTGCAAAATCTGATAAACTTTTCAATTCAGTTGCCGGTGGAAGAATATAATATTTAGGATCCCCACCCTGATAGCTCTGGTAAGTGAATCGGATTGCCTCTATGATTGAAACCGGTTTCGAAAATTCTTTGTAATCCATAAAAATGCTCTGAAGGGCTTTCATCTTGTAAAGCACTTTGGCATTGTCAGCAAAAACTCCTTTTTCCTTTTTAGTATCTATGGTGATTTCAAAGGGTAATACTCCTTTGAATGAGCTTTCAAAAAAATGCAAATCGTGATAGATTGGATCATTTTGGGGTAAATCATCAACAACGTATCCCGTGAAATTTATTTTCAACATTCCGATGAACCCTATTATGGTAATGATAAGCGAAGAAACATAGATGGCTGGGCGGTGTCTTTGTACCAGGTGATCTACACCATTCAACATTCTGTTGATTCGCTTTCCCTGGAGATGCTTTGTATGACTTAATTTCGGCTTAGGTAATAACAGCAAAACTACCGGAGTAAGGATTAAGGTTATCAGATATGTTGCCATTACACTGATAGCTGCTACGACTCCAAATTCAACAAGAAGTGAACTGCCGGTAAAGTATAAAACCGCAAAACCGATTGATGTAGTAATATTTGCAAGGAACAAGGTAACGCCGATGGTCTCGATCATTCGGGCTAAAGCTTTTATCTTATTTCTGTGATGTATGAATTCTGACTGATATTTGTTAATGAGAAAGATGCAGTTTGGTATGCCTATTACCATAATTATTGGCGCCACTAGTCCGGTTAGCACGGTTATGCGATAATCAAACAGATGCAGAATTCCCAGTGACCAAACTACGCCAATTGCTACAATAATCATTGAAAAGGCAACATTGACCAATGATCTGAAAAATAACCAGAGAATAAAGGCTGTAATGATGAATGCAAGCGCCAGAAATAGTGTCATTTCGTGTGAAATTTTCCGCATCATTTGTGTCCTTATGTAGGGCATCCCTGAATATTTTATACTGACTCTGTGTTTGGCAGCAAAACCTTCAGTCAGCACCTTGATTTCATCAACAATGTCAAGTCGTCTCTTTGAATTGAGTGTCTTGCTGTCAAATGTAATGGCCATAAGTGTGGCTCCGGTTTCTTTGTTGTATATGATGCCTTCGTAAAATCTTAATTTCAAAAATTCATCTTTAACCACTTCAATGTCCTCTTTTGTCCTCGGTATTTTCGTGATCAGTGGTACAAAATCAAACTTTCTTAAACTGTCATTTCTAATTAGATTATAACATGTTGGGACAGATAAAACTTCTTTGATGCCGGGAATAATTTTAATGGTCTTACTCAGATGGTACCAATCATTGAATTTATTTGTACTGAAAAAATTTTTATCAGCAAAGCCAATGACCATTACATTACCATCCTCTCCAAATTTATTTTTGAATTCCTGATACTCGACAAGTACCGGATCGTCTTTCGGGAGAATTTTAGCAAATTCATAAGATAGCTCAATTTTCGAAGCTTCATAGGCCATGAACCCTGTCATCGCCAATATAAGCAAAGTAAGGAAAGTTCTATTCCTAAGTATGATACTTGAAAATTTTTGCCACATGAAGCTGTGTTTTATTCAAAATAGCTCAATCTATTTTGCCACGATGTAAAAGTAAGCTTTTCAGATGGTCTTTTTTCAGACCTCGATTTTTTATACTTTTTATTTTGTCTTCTTTACGGGCTTTTGGCTTACCAATAGTATGTATTGAAAAGGCCTGTCCTGAGCTTATTTTCATCCATTAATCTTTGATTAAATGCAGAAAATTTAATTCTCTATAAATTGAAATCAACTTGTTTAAATTTATAGAGTAAAACTTAAGATGACTTTTCTACAAGCAGACAGCAGCGCCGACTGCCCGCACTCTGAAAAAAATATTTACTCCAGTGATTGCTGATTGAAAAGAAGGTACCCGAAAGAAAATAACACGCTATAGGGAGTTTCTTTTTTCTCGTAGTAATTTAGTGACAAACTCATGGGCCCAAGAGGGCTGTGCCAGACAAGTGCTGATGACAGAATCAGTCTTCTGCTCTCAAAAGGTTTTCCATAAACCGGCTTTTGCCTCGCATCGCTTCTGAGGGCTTCATAGGGCTGGAATAAGTAGCCTTCCAAACGAAGATCTAAGCGATTTTTCAATACAGAAAAAATATTTCTTAATCCTATGCCTGCGAAGGTTCGTGACCGAAAATCCTGCAGAAAAAAGGTGCGCGATTCCGGAATGGGAAAAAAAGCTGGTGCAATAAGCGCTGTGGCTGTATAGTTATTCAGATAGGGGAGTTCAGACCAGACGGCTTCTGTCATAAAGCCTAATCGCCAAAATCCCTTACCTATAAAATAGTTTTCATAACCGAATTGTAGCATAGGCCATTCATGAAAGGCTGTATAAAATAGAGTGTCTTCTGAGGTACTGCCCGGATCTGTAATCTCGTTCCCTAGTATATAACGCGCTTTTAAATAAATTCTGGTTCCCGATGAGGCAAATTGTTTCCTGTTCAGAGTGTTTCGCTCATATGCTATGAATCCCGATGTCATAAGAAAAAGCGTTCTGTCTGTAGTATCTGATTGAGAAAATATGCGGGTTTGGTAGTAACGATTGTCAAGTTGTGCAATGTTACCGCCGGCAAGCAATTTTCCCTTGTTGTTTATTGGCAGGCCTATATGCAAGTCCAGTGTGTTATCATTGCGTACCAGAAATGAAGGTCGACTTTCTTCGAAGAAAGCCGTGCTGCTTCTGAAAAAGTCGAAGCGATTACGGGTGAATGATACATCCAGAAAGAATGGAGATTTGAGAGGGAAATCAACCCTCGCCTTGAGTTGATAAGAGCCGTAAAGTCTGCCAAAATAGGTGTTCCCTGAAAGGGTTAGTCCGATTCGTCTTAAATAGTGGAATTGTAAACCAACAAATGCAGCATTTATGGGCCTGCTGGAAAAATTTCCGCCAGCACTTGCCTGTAAGGACCGGTCTTTTTTTACAAATAAATCCAGCCGAAAACAACTGTCATTTTTTTGGCTAAGCAAAGGATATAATTGAGAAAATTTCGGATCAGCCTGAAGTCTGAAATATTGTTTCTTGATATTGTCCAAACCGGCTTCTTCCCTTTTCTGAACAAACAATCGTTCAACATATTTCTTTTGATATTTATTAAGTCCTTTTATATTAAATTCATTTACTTTAATTTCTTTGATTCTAAAGCGAAATTCATTTCGCTTTTCTTTGAGTTCGTTCTCCTTGACTCTCCTGCTTATTTTACTCAAAATCTCAGGTATCTTTTTTAAGGTAGCCGATTCTCCTGCTTCAATTATCGGATCAGCATCCGCGAAGTTAAAGAGACCGCTGATTCCGGTCTCAGGATTAATCGTTATAACATTGTTCGGAATGTTTTTTGAAGGATCCCGGTTTACCAGCATACTTTTTATTTGTGAAATCAAATTGTCTTCATTAGGCGCCTTTAAATTTTCTGAAACGTTACACCCGATGATTATATCCGGTTGGAAAATTTTTGCGGCAACATCAACCGGGTAATTGTTGTACAAACCTCCGTCTACGAATAGATTTCCGTCGATATTTAATGGCTTAATAAAAAACGGATACGACATACTTGCGCGAACAGCCTGTCCCAGATCACCTTTATCCATGATAGTTTCGCATTTAGAGGTAATGTTGGAACTCACGCATCTGAAGGGTACCATCAGGTTGTCAAATGAGTATCCTGCGGCTGCTGATGCCGGACCGAAATATTCCATAAGCCCGAAGTCAAGCGGTAC
>JBEGML010000012.1:0-2901 GCA_041183145.1 Bacteroidota bacterium
TCATGGCATATTTTCCTCCGGGTTTCATTGTTGTTTTAAACCTGCCGGTTTTATAATTTGCCACCATAGTTTTGCTTTGGCCAGTAGCCATGTCAGTAATAGTGATTTTTACTGTTGGCCATTCCGCTGCCGCAGTGTCAACATTATTAATTACACGTCCGTTAAGCACAACAATCGGGTTTGGCGTCTTACTCAAAAAATCAACCTGATAGATATCAAAATCACCAAGACCGTCAGGCCTCACAGCACTAACGTAAGCCGTGATTCCACTCATGCTGAAGCAAATGGAATTGTCTTCATCCAACGTGTTGATAGGGTAACCGACATTGGTGGGTTTTGAAAAAGTCTTAGATGCAGGATCCCATGTACAAGTCATGATATCCTGGCCGCCGATAGTCTCCCAACCGGCAGATGAGAAGTAGAAAGATACTCCGTCGGGAGCGAAATACGGATTAATTTCATCATATGGAGTATTCAAAGACTCCACATTTTGAGCAACACCCCACACGCCATCACTGCCTTTAACTGACATCCAAATGTCCATATTTCCCTTTCCTCCCGGCCTATCGCTACAGAAAAAAAGAATTTGACCATCAGGAGACAAGGCCGCACCTCTTTCTTTGGACTTAGAATTTACATTGGCTCCAAGTTCAACAGGAGTGTTCCATGATTCACCTTTGGATTCGGAAAGTAAAAGATTGCCGTTGCCTTTGTCATCGCGGTAAATTAAAATATACTGACCATCATGTGAAATACTGTGAGCGGCATCAGTTTCATCTGTATTGAGATTTGGAGACAGAGGAGCAGCGGCATCCCAACTATTTCCTTTATTATTCGATTGGAAAGAAGTTTCGAAGAATTGCCCATCTATGTTTTGATAGTTACCAAACAAATCTCTTTTTGAATTGAATATAATTGAGGATTCGTCAAGAGTAAGGAAGGGTTCGTAGTCGGGAAATTTCGAATTGACACCTGCGCCTAGATTCGTAATCTTTACATCAACGGGCTTTTTGATGGCATCTGCTGCAAAACGACAGATTGCGATTTGTCTGTCCATCTCCTCAGAAAGGGTTTTGTTCTTTGCAACCAAGGCCTTGTATTTGGTAAAATTTTCGCCGGCAAGCTCAAATTGATTATTGAGTCGATAAGCATTGGCTAAGTCGAAGAATGCTACCTCAGGAGCACTAGTTTCCTTCGGAGAAAACTCTTCGTAAGTTCTGGATGTTTTGGCAACTGCTCTTTCCAGGTAAGGAATGGCTTTGGTGCGTTGATCAGCGATGTTTAGGTAACAGAATCCGGCCTTGTAGTTGACATTAGAATTATTGGGATCTGCATTTGCCAATTCAATATAAATTGTTAAAGCATCAGCGAAATTGTTATACTGCAGGTGGTACTCTGCGTCAGAAAATTTCTTTAAGAAATCCGGAGTTTGAGCACTAACGCTGCGCCCCATGAACCAAAGGGTTAAAAAGATAAGGAGAATCTTTTTCATTGAAAAAGGGTTATGATTGTATTGTTTGATTGCGCAAAAATAACTTTAATGCTCAAAAAAACAAAAGTTTATCTTTTTGCCCTTGAAAAACCTTGAAAACATCTTAATAACGGACCTAGATGTAACGCACCTCAATTAATGCAAGACCTCCTTTTGACTACCCTTTTTCTGGTTGGAATCCATATGAAGTAGGCAAATAATACCATAGAAACACCTGCCTGGGTTTCAAGGCTATCCTCAAATAACATGCTAAAAATTGGTAGCAAACAAAAATATATAAAAGTGATTGGCAAGATATTTCTCAGGTGAATGGGAGGCCAGAAAATCAGAAATAGGCATAGCAAACCGGCCGGGATACCTAAAGCAACAAATAAGGTGAGGAATTGATTGTGTGCCCTTATTCTTGCATGTGGCGGGATGTTAAATCTATCCTTTTGGTAGCTTGATTCAAAAGCAAGTTTTACCCCACCAATACCGACTCCGAAGTAAGGATTTTCGGCAACAATGTCCAATGCCCTTTTCCAGGCATAAATCCTCATAGACAAAGTGTGACCATATGGATTATAACCACCAATAAAACCTTGATAATCAATTAATAACTCATAAAATTTGATTGAAAAATTATCCTTGCCAGGAAGTAGGTAATTGGGCACTCCCTGAGCGATATTCTTTAAATCATTAACCGTCAGGGAATAAACTCCGGTCGAATCTTTTGTCAAATTTTTTGAAGTCAAATATCTAATAAGAACTGTTTCTTCCTTCCAACCGGCAGGATTTATTGAATCTGTGTGCCTTCCCGTTCTTTTAAGGTAGGCTGACTTAAGTTCTCTCCAATGAATATTATCACCGAAACGATATCCGTTTTCGGCAAAATCTAATTCAGGATGTTGCTCAAAATAGCGGCCATTTGCAGTCTTTTCGAACAGAGGAAGAGGTGCTCCTAAAGGGTAGCCAAAAAAATCTGCATTACAAACAAAAACAGCTATCAAAAAAACAAAAGGAGATAGCGCTGCAACTGACCAAAAAAAACGCTCAACCTTTCTAGTATTCGAAGTAAAGACTTTGTAAAAACTATGAAAAACAAACACCAAAATCAGTGCAAGAAGACCAGAAAGCCAAGCAAATTGAATCAGGCCTGAGGTTATGATGAGACAAGAAACAACGCAAATCAGTCTGATTCCAAGGCTTTTTGAATTATCAAGTTCGGAGAAAAAAAATACAACCGCTAATGCTCCCATCATAGCCAGTCTGATGTGAGAAATAAATGGGGAAAACCTTTTAGTTGAATCAGGATAGAATTCGAATGCTCCGTTTTGAATAAAAAAAGAAACAAGGAAGGAAAGAAGAACTGCAAAGGAAAACGTCCATAAAGCTGTTTTAATAAATCTCTTACTCAACCTGTTATCAAA
>JBEGML010000013.1:0-3299 GCA_041183145.1 Bacteroidota bacterium
CCAATATGCAGGTTTCATTGCTGAATGATGGACCTGTAACGATTGTTTTGGATAGTATCCGTTTCTGATCAGTGTAGATTTGTTTTTTATTAATGTGATAAATTAAGTGAACAGAGGCTGAAATAGGATTTCTGCTGTTTCTGTTTTTTCTCTTATTTTGTGCCTGATGCAATTGCGCGCCTTCCATCTTTTTTTCTTTTTCCTTTTACTGGTTCAAAACCATGTTTCCGCGCAAGGCCGGCCCTTTATTCGTAACTGGGGCCCGCGTGACTATGAGATGCATAATCAAAACTGGTGCATCCTGCAAGACCCGCGCGGCATCATGCATTTTGGAAATACCACAGGACTTCTAAGTTATGATAACCTCAGGTGGAGCGCATATTCTTTCAAGCCCGATAAATCAAGAGCAACCTCATTGGCATGGGACAATACGCATAAACGTATACTTGTAGGATTAGAAAATGGTCAATTCGGTTTTATGCAACCGGGAAAAAACGGAGCATTGGATTTTCAGTCTCTTTCCTCCAAGATTCCTGAAAACGAAAGAACCAACACTCCGGTCTGGAATATTTTGGTACACGAGGGTATTTTTTACTTCTGCACCTGGTCTGGTGTTTATGTTTTCGAAGGTGAAAAATGGAAGGTGCTTCGACCAGAGGATGGAAATACTTTTCATAAGTTTTTTGCTACCACTTCCGGACTCATTTTGCGTGAACAGGGCAAAGGTCTGAAGTGGATTGACAAAGACAGTTTAATATTTATCCGAGGAACAGAGTGCTTTGCCGATTGTAAGGTAGACTTGATTTATGAGCGCAATCCCGGTGAGTTTTTGCTTGGAACCCGAAACCGTGGTCTTTTCAATATGGCGTTAAGGAACGCAGAAGCCAATATTGACGAGCTGCCCGGACCGGCTTCGGAATTCTTCATTGAAAAATCTTTATACTGTTTTACACCGCTTTCGGGTAACCGACTGGCATGTGGGACTTCTTCGGGTGGAATTGCTGTGATAAACCTGCAAGCTCAAATACTGGATATTATTGATAAAAAACACGGGCTCGCAGATGACATGGTATGGGCACTGCAGCAGGACAGTCATGGAAACCTTTGGGCTGCGCTTGATAAAGGAATTTCAATGATGGAAATGGATTATCCCCTGAGAATCTTTGATGAATTTCATGGCTTAGATGGCTTACCAAATGCGATTACCGATTTCAATGGAGATGTCATTACTGCTACCAACAGGGGAATTTATGTTTTACAAAAAAAAGGGCATCATGATTTTTTTGAACTCATTTCCGAACCCAATCTTGATTGTAAATCAATTTCCTTGGTGCAAAGTCAGGGGCGCAGTGAAGTCTGGGTTGCTTGTAAGCAGGGGATGTTTCGGGTTATCAGAGCCGGGAATCGTTTAGTCAGCGAGCCATTGCTTACAGGCGTTTCCTATGAATCTGTCTTTCAGCCCTACAAGAATCTTCCCTTGGTGCTTGGTGGAGCTCATGGTGAAATTTCTGTTTTTCGTCTAATTGGAAATAATTGGGAGGAGACCCAAACTCTGAACCTGAAGTCAGAAGGTGCCATCAAGAATTTTTGCCTTTCACCCAAGGGAGACTATCTGTGGGTTGGGGAGAAAGATTTCGGATTAAAGCTAATTCCGATGAAAAAACTCCTTGAGGGCAGTTTTCAGTCTTCGCAAATGACCTGGTATCCCTTTCCGGCAAAGGAGTCGACTGAATATCCAATTCGATTATTAAACGACAAAGTGATTGTTGCTCCGGAAAGAGGAATGATGGAATACAGGCCAGGGAGGTTCGCCTATCCTAATGGTGAATTTTTTCCACTAAAGACTCAAGCCTCCCTATCAGGGAATGATTCAGTTTTTTCAGTTTTTCGAATGGAGATTTCACCATCCCAAAAACTTTGGGTAGCCACAGACCTGTTAGCCAAGGAAAAAACATCCAAGGATATTTTTGTCTTTTCAAAAATCAGTTCAAACGAGGTAAATGAACCTCATAAACCATTAAAACGATTGCAGGGAGTACAGGTGAATGATTTGTATTTTGATAACAAAAACTTCCTTTGGTTGGCAACCAACGATGGAGTTTTTGTTTTTAAAGCAGATTTTCAAGCCTCATCAGCAAAGCCATTCTCCGCTCACGTCTCAAAAATACGGGCTCTTCCTGATTCCACTATTTTTTTTGGAAATCATTTTGTTAGACTTGGCGATAGTTTAAATGGTTTCAACTATACGCAATCTTTAAATGCAGTCCCTGAACTGCCTTTTTCTCAGAACTCCTTGTCATTCTCTTTCTCTTCCAACCAGTTTAATGATGCAGAGGGAATTCTATACAGTACTTTCATGGAGGGGCTTGAGGATAATTGGACCAATTGGTCTAAGGAGAATAGCCGAGATTTCAGTCAATTGCCCGAAGGGAACTATGTTTTTCGTGTAAGAGCAAAAAGTAATTTACTGGGTATAAGTCCTGAAACAAGTTTTATTTTTACCATTCGAGCTCCCTGGTATCGTTCATTATTGGCTTATGCATTTTATTTGATTTCCGGGATCTTTATTTTCCGTCTTATTGTAAACTGGAACATCAGACGTTTGAAGGCTTTAAATGAATTTCTTGAGACTACCGTTAAGAGCCGAACACTTGAACTCCACATTGAGAAGTCAAGGGTGGAAGAAAAAAATAGGGAAATAACAGACAGTATTCACTATGCCAAGGTGATACAGACCAGCATACTCCCAAAAGCAAGCAGCATCACCAGGCAATTCGATTCCGCTTTCATACTTTATCAGCCCAGAAATATTGTAAGCGGTGATTTCTACTGGTTTTCACAGATTGATGATAAGACATCCGACGGTTCAGACTCGCAAAAGAAATCCCTGTTGGTTGTGGCCGACTGCACCGGACATGGAGTTCCCGGTGCCTTCATGAGTATGATCGGCAATGAAAAGTTGATTCAGGCCATACGTGAGCTACCTGAGTTGAGTGCATCCTCTATACTCTCTTTCCTGAATGTGGAGGTACGCAAATCCCTCAATCAAGGGAATGAGGAATCCGAATCTCACGATGGCATGGAGATGGCTCTTTGTATCATAGACCATAAGCACCATAGTATTGAGTTTGCCGGAGCTAATCGACCTCTTTTGATTTTCCGTAAAGATACACCCGGAGAATACGAACTTATAAAATCCACAAAAAGCGGCATCGCAGGTTTTACGCCGGATGATCAGGTTTTTCAGGCGTTTAACTTGCAGATGAAAAAGGGTGACCGTGTGTACCTTTATACAGATG
>JBEGML010000014.1:0-8059 GCA_041183145.1 Bacteroidota bacterium
CGCATAATTGCTGTCAACCAAACTGAGATTCGCGGCAATCTGCATGAGATTATGGCAGGGCTCGTAGGAGAGACAGTAAGTTTTATGATTGCCCGCGGCGGGCGGGTGTTTATTTTAGAGGCAAAAGCCGGAGAGCGAACCTATTTTAATGTTATGCGCTTAGAGAAAGACAGGTTAGCGGGAGCGGCCGAGCGCAGCAGATTTCACAAGTGGAGCGGAAGTAAATTCTGATTGATATATGAATTTATTATCTGTAGAACAGGTAAGTAAAACCTATGCAGACAGGGTTTTATTTGACCAGATTAGTTTTGGAATATCGGCGGGAGACAAGGTAGCGCTTGTGGCCAGGAACGGAGAGGGAAAGACCACTCTTTTGAATATTTTACTTGGGAAGATACCTGCAGATCATGGCAGGGTTACTTACCGTAAGGACATAAGAACTGCCTATCTTGAGCAGGATCCGACCTTCAGGCCCGGTGCCAGCATACTAGACAGTCTGCTTGACGATGGCAGCAGAACAGCAGCCTTATTGAAGGCATATGAGCAGAGTCTGGTTAGCGGATATGGAGATTTTGATGGTAAGAAAGAGAGCTCTGAGCATTTGCAGAATCTGATGGAGCAGACAGGAGCCTGGGATTATGAGAGCAGGCTCAGGCAGATTGCCGGAGTGCTGGGTATACATGATACTTCAATTCCTGCGGCGGGACTATCGGGAGGTCAGCGGAAAAGAGTAGCCCTGGCCAGGGTGCTGGTGCATCAGCCGGATTTATTGATACTTGATGAGCCTACGAATCATCTCGACATAGAAATGGTAGAGTGGCTGGAGGACTATTTGAGACGAGAGCCTGTTGCCTTATTGATGGTTACGCATGACAGGTATTTTCTTGACAGGGTTTGCAACAAGATACTGGAGTTAGACGCGGCCAAGTTGTTTGTGCATGAGGGAGAGTACAGCACCTTTTTAGAGAACAAAAGTTTGAGAAATGAGCAGGAGGGATCTGAGCGTGAGAAGGCCAGGAATCTTTATTTCAGGGAGCTGGAATGGATACGCAGGATGCCCAAGGCACGCGGAACCAAGAGTAAGAGCAGGGTTGACGCATTTGACGACATCAGAGAAAAGGCCAACAGAAATAATGCCCAACAGGGTATCACCTTTAAAGCAGAGATGAGTAGAATCGGAAGCAAGATTCTGGAGATGAAAAAGGTGAACAAAGCTTTTGGAGACAAGCTTATACTCAAGGGATTTGATTACACATTCAGAAAGGGAGAGCGCATTGGAATTGTAGGTAAAAACGGGGTAGGGAAGAGTACTTTTCTGGATATGATAACAGGAAAGCAGGAGCCAGACAGCGGTAAGATTCAGCCTGGTGAGACCATAGTTTTTGGTTATTACACACAGGCAGGCATACAATTAGATTCAGAGATTAGGGTGATTGAGTTTGTACGCGACCGGATGGCGGAGTATTTCACTGATGGAAGCGGGGGAGGCATGACGGCCAGAGATTACCTGAGCATGTTTGGTTTCAGCCATGAGCGTCAGCATACCTTTGTTTCCAAGCTTAGCGGAGGAGAGAAGCGGAGGTTGCATTTGCTCACTGTGCTCAGTGCCAAGCCTAATTTTCTTATTCTTGACGAGCCTACCAACGACCTGGATTTATTAACACTGAATGTGCTTGAAGAGTTTCTTCTTTCATTTGAAGGCTGTCTGATGGTTGTTTCGCACGACCGTTATTTTATGGACAAGCTAACAGGGCATTTATTGATATTTGATGGAGATGGAAAGCTTAGCGGATACACCGGATCATATTCAGATTATTTAAAACAGCGCAAGACAGTAGTGAAGCCTGTACAGTCAGAGTTGACATCTAAGGCAGCGCCAGTTTTGAAGGGAGGTGAAAAGGAGGGGAAGAAGCCGGGATTTAAGGAGAAGTTTGAGTTTGCTCAGTTAGAAAAGGAGATACCTGAACTTGAGGAAAGGAAGAGAAAGTTAGAAGAGCAGATGAACTCAGGAGTTTTGAGTCATGACGAAATCGGCAGGTTGAGTTCAGAGTTTAGTCAGGTGCAGAAAGAGCTTGATGAAAAAACCGATCGATGGCTGAGTTTATCTGAGCTCATGTAGAGATGCAGTTCATGAATGGATTTTTAGGCTGAGAGGTTATTTTCTTTTAACGAAAATATAGCCACCTTTTTGGGCACCCCATACTTGTTTACCTGTAGCGTCGAAGCCCCGATCCCACGAGATCATCTGGTTTTCTGAAAGGGTAACTTCTGAGCTGGTGAAGCTGGCGCCGCGCAGGTTACTTGGGCAGGTTTTATCACCGGTTTTGCCGCTGAACGAGCCATCGGAATTTTTTTTCATCACAATTGCACAGCCGTTTTTGAGGAGAAGAGAATCAGGGTTAATGTTAGCAAGGAGATTTTTTTCTTTCCATGCGCCGGCAAATCGTGAAGGCTTATGGAGTTCATAAACTTCGCTTAGAATTGCGGTATCTGCAGAGAGGTGAACGTGATAAATTCTTTGTCTGTAAGGGCGTTCGAGCGCTCACCATCGCTTGTTCCACATAGAGCCAGAAACCGTCGGAGCGTTCTTCCCAGATGGGTTCCATGTGAAGATGAATTTCGTAGTAGTTTGCAGAATCCTGCATGGCCTGAGCGCGTGAGTCGAAGGTGCCGCACATCATGGATTTTACATTGCGTAAATCTTTTTTGTTTAAAAGGTTTTTTTGAGCAAAAGCGGCTAAAGAAGAGTAAAAAACCAATACAAGCAGACAGAACAAAAAAATGTCAAAGCGATTTTTCATTGGAGGAATTTATTTCACGAAAGTAAATAAAACGTACAGACTATTTTTTTGAGTAAAATTCAGATTATGAGGATGTGAATAATAGGTTTTTTTTGAAAAAAAGAGGTCTAAATTATTGTTGGATATTGCCCTAATTTAGGGCTTAGGAGCTTTTGCAACAGGTGATGAATACGTGAATGCAGGATTATGAATGTGGTGTTTTAAGTGATCACTTGTCATGTGAGATAAAGTGCAAAAAGAGGGAATAAAAAAAGCCGCATTTGCGGCTTTTCGTTCGTGGTGCCTCCAGGAATCGAACCAGGGACACAAGGATTTTCAGTCCTTTGCTCTACCAACTGAGCTAAGGCACCAACGGGGCGCAAAGATACATAAATTCCTGAGTTTGCAAATCCTTCATCTGGCTCAGTTATTTTTCTTTGATTTTCAGTTCATTAAATGTTTGTTGAGAGGACAAAAGCTTGGAAAGTGCCTGAAAGCTTTTTGATTTTTCATCGGGGATGTGATTAGCTTAACTTAGTGCCGTGAAACTTGTATTACCTGATTTTTCGGCGGTGTGCATAGATGACGGAAACACCCGTTGCAAGGTGGGGGTTTTCCTGCGTGGTGAATTATCGAAGTTGTACGTCCTGCCGACACGTACCTCCGATGCCCTATTTTCTATACCCGAAATAAAGGAAGAAATTTTGCCTGTGATATGGTCATCTGTTTCAGTGAGCAGAACCATCTTTGAGAACTTGCATCGAGAGAGGGCATTGGTATTTGAGGCAGGGGTGGAATTGGATTTGCCGATTAAGAACAGATACAGGAGGCCCGGGCCGGGAAGTGATCGTTTATGTGCAGCTGTTGCGGCGCATGCCTTCTTCAAGGGGTCGCCTGTGCTTGCCATTGATGCAGGAACTTGTTTGAAGTTTGATTTTGTGAGTGCCGGGGGTGTTTATCTTGGTGGTTCCATATCACCAGGGTTACAGATGCGTTATGATTCCATGCACAGGGGAACGGGCAGACTGCCTTTGCTATCTGCTACGGATGCTGTTGAGGCAGAGCTTGTTGGCGACCATACCGAGGCAGCGATGCGTAGCGGAGCTTTATTGGGAATTCGGATGGAAACAGAGGGGCGAATTGCCTGTTACCACAGTCTTTACCCGGATGTTAAGGTTATTCTGACCGGAGGAGGCCTTGAGGATTTGCGGATATCATTGAAAAAGAACATCTTTGCCGAGCCAAATTTGGTGTTATACGGCCTGCTTATTTTGCTTTACCATCAGCCCAAAATCAAGGCTCTGATTCATTCATGAGCAAGTTACCGAAGCTTTACATTTTCTTTTTTGCGGCTATCATGGTCGTGAATACTGTGTTTGCACAGAATGCGGTTAATTCTGTTTATTCGCGATTTGGTTTAGGGCTTGACACAGACCCGGGAACCGGTCCGCAGGCCGGCATGGGCAATGCGGGCAGTGCCTTGCGTTCCCCCATACTTATTAACCCGGTTAATCCTGCCTCATTATCGGCACTTAGTATCACCACGTTTCAGACGGGTTTGCAGGGAGAGCGCATCAATCAAAGAACCGCCTCGGATACAGCCAGTAGCTGGAGAGGAGGGTTCGGATTTTTGCATTTGGGCTTTCGTTGTAACAAAGGCTGGGCAGCGGCAGCAGGTCTTCAGCCTTTAAATTCCATGGGTTACACTGCTCAGACATACACAGAAGATGAGGGGCAGTTAATCCGCAATTATCAATCGGGCAGTGGCGGGCTCAATAAAGCATTTGTGATGCAGGCTATCAGTCCATTAAAATGGTTTAAAGACTCACTGACAACTGATATTGCGATAGGAGCCTCAGCAGATTTTCTTTTCGGAAATTACGAACGCTTCAGGTTTATGTCATTTGAAGGTTCAGACACCTCCAATTTTCTTGGACAGCGAGTTGCGGAAGAGATTAACAACAAAAGTGTTTCCTATACAGCCGGAATACAGCTTAGCCAGGAGTTTGGCAGGAAGACAGAAGATGAGCTCCGGCCATACGTGCTTGTGCTTGGCCTGGCCTACAGACCCGACCATCGCTTGCCGCTGAATTACAGCAGTACTACCTCTGTTTACAGATTGCTCGGAAGTACTACACAGGTGCTTGACACCGTGAGTACAATCAAAGATCAGAGGTTTTACGGAGAGTTATCGGGTGAATGGCGTGGAGGAATAAGTTTGAGTTACAAGCATCATCTATTATTTAGTTATGATTACACATTAAGTGACAGGAGCGGCACTGTTACACCCTGGGGAGCAGGAGAGATGGGAAAAAGGCTTTTTCACAGGGGAGGCATACAATATTATCCGGCCAAAAAAACAGACCGTAATTATTTTCGTCATACTTTTTATCGACTGGGTTTTAGGTTTGGGCAGACGGGTATTATTGCAAACGGTCAGATGTTAAGAGAGGAGGCGCTGAATGCCGGGGTTGGCTTGAAGCTTGGCAAGAAGACCTTTTCAACATTAAATCTATCGTTTGAAGCGGGAAGACGCGGTAATTTAAAATCTGACTTATTAAGTGAGAACTGGTATCAGCTTGGGGTAGGTATAGTGCTGAATGATGCCAATTGGTTTATGAAACGGAAATTCGACTGATGCGCATTATTTTCATTTTCTTGATGTTAGTAGTGTTGGCATCCTGTGAAAACGATATTGCGAAAGTGAAAGGGCTGACGGGAAGAAAAATACTGCCTGATGAAACCGCACAGGATGTTACCATACTCTATTCAGATTCGGCGAATGTGATTGCCAGGCTTGAAACCGCGAGGCTGATACGTTTAGCTGAGCCCCGTAAAATTATGTTGATGCCAGATGGAGTGAAGTTGATGTTTTATGAGAGTGATGGTACCGTTGGTTCCACGCTAACATCAAAAAAAGCGCGTATATTTGATTTACCCGATAATCAGGTGATGGAAGCAGAACGTGATGTAGTGGTAGTAAACAACGAAGGCGATACTCTTAATACCGAGCGGCTCATCTGGGATCAGAAAACTGCGGAGATTACTTCAGATGCCTTTGTGCGAGTGAGCAGAAAGGATGAGATTATCACGGGTACCGGATTAAGGGCTAATCAGGATTTTTCCAGATATCGCATCAGTAAAATCAGCGGAATAGTAAAAGTAAAGAAATGAAAAAGGCTCCAAAAATTCTCAGGTTGCTATGGTTTCTGATCGGGTCAGCTGCCCTTTCGGAAAGTATTTATGATTATCTGAACGGCAAAGAAGTGGAGAAAAGAAGCTTGTTTATGATGGTGTTTTTTTTTCTGATGGCCTACCTAAACCACAGGAAAGTTAAAATGCAAGCTGAAGCAACTGACGAGGGGAAAGCCTGAAAGCTGTAAAAGAAAACGATGAGTAACGAATTGATTATTATCCTTTGTATGGTGCTCACCTCGGCATTTTTTGCGGGGATGGAGATTGCCTTTTTGAGTGCCAACAAATTGAGAATAGAGCTGGAGAGCAATCAAGGCTATTTGTCTGCACGTGTATTAAGTTTTTTTCTCAAGAAGCCACAGCGTTTCATAACAACCTCACTGGTAGGGAATAATGTAGCCCTTGTTATCTATGGAATTTTCTCTGCGGAGTTGCTTGAGCCACACATTGAGCAATTGGTACATTCTCCTGTTGCAGCTTTAACACTGAATGTTTTCATCAGCACACTTCTGATTGTGTTTACTGCAGAGTTTCTGCCCAAAGCTTTGTTCAGGGCCAGTCCGAACATGATATTGAATTTGCTGGCCATACCATTTTTTCTTTTTTATCTCATTCTTTATCCGGCCGTATATTTTACAGTAGGGCTTGCCGAGTTTATTCTAAAATATGTGCTAAGGCGACCGGTGCAGCAGGATAAAGTTAGTTTTGGCCGAGTAGACCTTGATAATTATGTGAGTCAGTTTACATCAAACCAGAAGGCCGGAGAGCAGTACGATCATGAGATAAAAATTTTTAAGAATGCGCTTGATTTTTCTGAGGTAAAAGTAAGAGAGTGTATGATACCGCGGACGGAAATAGTGTCGATGGGCATACAAAGTTCTATGCAGGAATTAAGGGATAAATTTATAGAGACTCATTTATCCAAGATATTGATTTTTCAGGACAAGCCCGACAATATTGTGGGTTATGTGCACAGCAGTAAAATGTTTTTGAATCCGACAGTGATGCGTGATATTTTACTACCTGTTTCCATAGTTCCGGAGAGTATGGCAGCCAAAGATGCGCTGTCACTTTTGAGGCAGCAGCGAAAGAGTTTGGCAGTAGTAGTAGATGAGTTTGGAGGTACAGCGGGGATGTTGACCATAGAAGATTTAATGGAAGAGATTTTTGGGGAGATAGAAGACGAGCACGACAAGGAAGAGTTGGTAGAGAAAGTGATAGATGAAAATGAGTTTATTTTTTCAGGCAGGATAGAGATTGACTATGTTAATGAGGTTTACAAACTTCATCTTCCTGTTGGTGAGGATTATGAGACCCTTGCCGGCTTGATTTTGAGTCTTCATGGAAGTGTTCCGCGAAAGAATGAGATTATCCGTTATGAGCATTTTGAATTTTTGATTCAGGCTGTGACCTCGAGTCGCATTGAACTTGTGAAGCTTACGGTTGGGGAGCAGTAAGATCCTGATTCAATTTTTTTGTAAGTTTGCGTTGATTTTAAGGCTCCGTAGTTCAACGGATAGAATAGAAGTTTCCTAAACTTTTGATCCGCGTTCGATTCGCGGCGGGGCTACAAAGCAGAGCTCAGCAACCTCTGATCATTTTTTCGACAGGGAAGTTATATCAGTTCAGCGCAGCCCAGTGTTTTTTTGGTGAGCATTCAGGATTCATTGAAGGTAGTGGGGATTTTTAACAGGGAATCCGGTTTCAAAAATTTCTTATCGGGGCCAGTGATTTTTATTGATTAATCTAGTTTTTAATCTGCCATTGAATTTCTGTAAGAAGAAAAATACCAGATGTATGGAGTATTTTTCGGTAGTATTTTATTGAGTGTTTTGCGAAACAGGATTTGCTGATACATCATTGGCAGGCGAGAGTACATTTGACATTGGATATGATTAAAAATGATATTAAAAGCATAGCTTGATTTAGATTATTTATGAAGTTGAGCGCTTGTGTTAAAGCCATTATTTTAAACTTTTTGATGCCTGATTTAACCTGAGATGATAAAACATCATCCAGAATCCCCGGTTGATATGCACTTCTGCCAATGAGCGTAGTTTATCTTCAATGAAGATATCTTCACT
>JBEGML010000015.1:0-2656 GCA_041183145.1 Bacteroidota bacterium
GATCGCAGCCCTTAAACGCATCATTTCAGGCAAAACTCAACATCAGGTTACAACCTCTGATATCACTGTAGTCTGCCCGGCCAAGAATGCGGAATTTCTCAGAGGCGAGTTCTGTAAGATCATCGGTAGCAATAAAAGCACAGCTGTCTGCATTGGCAAGATCAATAATATTGAGCAAACCCCTTCCAGACTTGGAGATTAAAAATGGATCTCCTGAGTCGCGCACCAAAGGCTTCATCCAGACCGGAGCTTTTAGCCAGCCATCCTCTCCTGAGTAGGCTTGTGAAAGCAATTCGGTCATGCCATATTCTGAATCCACAGCAAGCGGGCCACAAGAATACTTTACCCGGCTTACAAGTTCCTCCCTGATTAACTCCCGTCCCCTACCCTTCATACCACCGGTTTCTATCACAATTACTCCGGTTAAATCAAAACCAATTTCTGCAAGCTGAAGTAAGGCGAATGTCACAGTAAAGAGGATAATCCGCTGGCCTGTTTTGCGCGCTTCGTCTATTGAAAATCGTAAATTATCTAATCTATCGAGGAAAAATCCGCTCAGTTCATTCGCAGATTGTCTGATGATGTGATTAACCATGTATATTAACGAAGACCCACTGCGCTCGAGATATGAAGGCAAAAGGGCTAAAACAACTGTATTCTCTGGTTTACCGTAGCGATCTTTAAAAGCCTTCATAAAAACCTGTTCATAAAGCCCAGGATCGGCTACTGCATGAACCCCGGGAACTGAGCCCGTTGTTGTGCTACTGGAAAATTCAATGGAAGGATGTAATCCATTGCAAAGAATGTGATGCGTTTTGAAAAAGGTCACAGGCAAAAACCTTATTTGGCAGATATCCTGCACCGAGGCAGCATCATGCCCGAGAAAACGGTGAAAATCAAAAAACGCCTTATTTTCTCTGGCCTGCATACGATACAAAGTCAGGGCGGTCTGCTCAAAACCATCGCGGCTGATGCCGAATAGAATATCTTCCAGTCTGGATGCATTCATGCGTTGCAATGTTAATGAAATCCCTTGTTCACCAAATAAATGGTTTATTAGTTTTGCAGCATGAATACAGCAGGTATAAAAAAACTTAGCGGAGAAGAGATTTTTAAAAGCGTGATTTCCCATGCCAAGGAATATGGCTTTGTCTTCCCAAGCAGTGAGATTTACGATGGTCTTGGAGCGGTATATGACTACGGACAACTCGGGGCTGAACTCAAGAACAACATCCGAAAAACCTGGTGGAGTTCAATGGTGCAAATGCATGAGAACATTGTGGGAATTGATGCCGCAATATTCATGCACCCAACAACATGGAAAGCTTCAGGCCATGTCGATGCTTTTAATGACCCACTCATCGATAACAAAGATTCAAAGAAGAGATACAGGGCTGATGTGCTCATAGAAGAGCATATCGCAAAAATTGAAACAAAAATTCAGAAGGAGATACAAAAAGCGCAGGACCGTTTCGGTGATTCATTCAACGAATCAGTTTTTCGTCAAACCAATACCAGAGTTCTGGAGAATCAAAGAAAGATTGACGAAATAAATCTTCGTTTCAAAAATGCCATGGAAGAAAGCCGGCTGGATGAGGTTAAACAATTAATTATCGACCTTGAAATTGTTTGTCCTGTTTCAGGCACAAGAAATTGGACAGATGTGCGGCAATTCAATTTGATGTTCAGCACATCTATGGGTTCAGTTTCTGAAGAAGCATCAACCTTGTATCTTAGACCCGAAACTGCTCAAGGAATTTTTGTGAACTTTTTGAATGTCATGAAAACAGGTCGTATGAAAATTCCTTTTGGTATAGCCCAGACCGGAAAAGCATTCAGAAATGAAATCGTTGCCCGGCAATTTATCTTCAGAATGCGCGAATTCGAACAGATGGAAATGCAGTTTTTTGTAAGGCCGGGTGAAGAAATGAAATGGTACGAACACTGGAAAGATAAGCGACTCAGATGGCATCTGGCGCTGGGAATGGGAAAAGAACAATACCGTTACCACGACCATATTAAACTGGCACATTATGCCAATGCGGCCTGCGATATAGAATTTGCATTCCCCTTCGGATTCAAAGAACTTGAAGGAATTCATAGCCGAACTGATTTTGACTTAAAAAGTCATGAGAAATTTTCAGGGAAAAAACTGCAATACTTCGACCCTGAACTCAACGAATCGTATGTTCCATATGTTGTTGAAACAAGCATAGGACTGGATCGTATGTTTCTGGCGGTTTTATCCACCGCTTATCGTGAGGAAATTCTTGAAGATGGAAGCTCAAGGGTTGTGCTCTGTATTCCGCCTGTTCTGGCTCCGATAAAAGCTGCTGTACTCCCGCTTACCGCGAAAGATGGACTACCCGAGCTGGCCCGAGAAATAATGAAAACCCTGCAGTGCGAAACCATGTGTATGTACGATGAAAAAGACAGTATAGGTAAACGCTATCGCAGACAAGACGCAATTGGCACACCCATCGCCATCACCGTTGATCACCAGAGCCTCGAAGACCATTCTGTGACTGTTAGATACAGAGATACTATGCAGCAGGAAAGACTGACCATTGAGAAATTAAAAAGTCTGATTATAAATCAAACAGGACTAAACGTCTGGTTGCAAAACCTGTATAATTAATTGTTAAATATATACCCT
>JBEGML010000016.1:0-2958 GCA_041183145.1 Bacteroidota bacterium
AATTCATTGTATAAGATGACCATCCATTATTAAAAAATTGGTTGTTGACAACGATATTTGAACTACCATTAAAATAAAATGCTCTATTACCTATACCATTTCTATCGGTCGTATTAATCACTCCATTCATTGTTCCATGATTCCCATTCCCACTTTCATCATTGGCATTGCCATTAAAGGGCCACCAGCCTACAAGTCCGTTGGTGGGTACATAACTAGGTACATTTTGCGCCATTGTTACAGCAGTGAATCCTAATATGGCTCCTACGGTAAGAAGCAAACATTTCCTTGTACGGATGAAAAATAATTTTTTCATGGAGTCCGCGATTACTTTACATTTCATTGTTTTGAAAATTGTTTTGTTCTACTCTGTCCCGCAGTAGAGTTAATATAAAAAAACAGCGTGGGACAGTTACCAATCTGTAGCTGAGGCACTAGGATGCCCATACACAGGAAATGATAAAGCCCACGCCTTGCGTGAGCGTTTATGCACTTGCCCTGTGTATTTGAAGATTCCTAGTTTCCAGCTACAGGAGTTGCTAAACGCAATATTATATGTCAGCCATTAGGCTGTGTTTTGATCTATGTCATTGTTCACATTTGTCTGAGCAAAATTAATGTTTATTCACATACTGCCATTGGCTTTCCAATCCTTCCTATGTTGTGTTTTTCATTCGAAAACGCAGAATTTATTCAGACCAATTCTACCCAGGCGCCTTCATTTATTGCCTATCCAAACTTGTAATTCCCATCCTTGGATGAGCCAAGGTTCACACCCCTTCAATAATACCTCACCGTAATCTCTATATCGCTGCTCAATCCCCGCTCGGCAGCACAGGAGATTTTTACCTTGCCGGCAGGCGGACTAAAAAAAATACGCTTGCCGCTTTCTGCACTGCAAAAAAACTGATCGTTAATAAACCAGTTTACTTTGCCTGTTCCACTGAGTGAATGACTCCTGAGCATCAACTGACTCTCTTCATCGCGGGCAAGAAGGTACTCTTTGGCATTCACCGGACTCACGATGGTGGGTGTATTTCTTCGCATAAGTCGCTCACAGGAGGGCTCATGCGGAGGCGCTTCCGCAGGTGCCATCCTGCGTTCTTTATAGTAATCAATTAAATCGGGCGGATCGTTACGATATAACTTCTTCTTATACCCACGTTCGGGTCTGCAATCTAAACAATAAGAGACCGTCTCGGCAACATTTACGTCAAGCTCGACCAGATGCTCACACGGAGAACAATCAGATATTCCGGGAATAAAAAAATCTGTCACCTGATGCTCACAGAAAGAAGAAGGCACCTTACCCGACTCTTCGCATACCAAACGAAACTTCATGCCGGGAGGTTCGCGAAGTCCTGCTGTGCCGTTTTCTCCTTCTGCCACATGAAAAAGATCGAACAAGAGTGGCGTAGCAAATCCTGCTCCTGAAAGATCAGGCACTCCCTGACCCGAAAAATTTCCTATCCAAACTCCGATGGTGTAACGATCGTTGTATCCTATGCTCCAGGCATCGCGTCTTCCATAGGAGGTTCCTGTCTTCCAGGCCATCATAGGTGCACGATAGCCAAGACGGCTGCGGTCGGGGAAATCGGGACGCTGAACCTGCTGCAGAATATGACTCACCATCCACGCTGCCTCTGCTCTGATAATTCTTCTGCCCACAGCAGGTTTATCTCTTTTATAAAAACTCATCTTCCTGTAAATTCCGTGCTCCGAGAACATCGCATACAAGCCACACAACTCTTCAAGCGTAACGCCGCAACCGCCCAATACCGAAGATAAGCCCAGTCTGCTTCTGTCTTTGTAAATACGACTAAAGCCACAGGCTGACAAACTCTGGGTAAAGGCCGGTAGGCCAACACGGTGAAGTGTTTTTACTGCCGGAATATTTAACGAATAAGCCAAGGCGCGTTCACCAGATACTGCACCGAGATAGGTAGAAGAATAATTCTCAGGAGCATATCCTGAAAAATTAACCGGTACATCAGACATCACACTTGAGGGACTCAGCCAGCCCTCTTCAAAAGCCAGCGCATACACCATGGGCTTTAAGGTGCTGCCAGGTGAACGCACCGCACGTATGCCATCTACTTGTCCGTGATGCATGAGGTCAGAAAAGTCTGCCGAGCCACAATAAGCCATTACCTTCATATCCTCGTTGCGAATACATAAAGCAGAGAGATTGTAAACCCCAAGCACCTTAAGACGTTCGGCATAATTACGCAGCATAAGCTCAAAGTTTTTCTGCAGGCGAATGTCGAGTGAGAGATCAATCCGCATGGTATCTGAACCTGCAGCAAGTCTGTTGGCCAAATGCGGAATCATGGTCGGAACCGGATAACGTCCTATGTCGAGAGGTTCACGCAAGGCGTCATCCATGATCTCGGCAGGAAACAACGAAGCCTGCTTCATGCGGCGCAGCCAGTGGTTACGCATCTCCTGTAAACGGACATCGTTTCGGCCGGGTTGTAAGGCGGCAGGATGATTGGGTATCACCGTGAGTGTGACCAGACGTGCAAGTGAAAGCCTCGCCGGGTCAGTATTGAAATACAAATGAGAAGCACTCTTCACCCCTTCTATATTTCCGCCAAATGGTATTAAATTAATATACATTAAAAAAATTTCATTTTTGGAATAATGCCACTCCAGCTGCAAGGCTCTGAAGGCCTCTGTGACCTTTTTCAATAGCGTTCTTTTGCCCGGATAAAGCAGACGTGCCACCTGCATGGTGATGGTACTGGCGCCCGACCGCGGTGCACGTGCTGTTACATTGTTAAATGTGGCACGCAGAATGGCGAAAGGATTGATACCGAGATGATAATAAAACCAGCGATCCTCTTTAAACAAGATGGTTTTCATCAAATCAGGATTCAGTTCCTCCATGGAAGAATACATTCTCCACTTATCATCCTCGCTCAGCATGCCATGAATTAAATTTCCGCGGCTGTCATA
>JBEGML010000017.1:0-3393 GCA_041183145.1 Bacteroidota bacterium
AGAATTACTTTAAAGAAAGAACGATATTTTATTCCACCTTCCCGATTCGAGAACAAGCCGAAAGAGGGGAGTGGAATTATAATCTAAAGTCTGTCTATTGCATCGGAATCCTTGATTTTACCTTCGATGATGATGAACAGGAGCCTGAAAATAGTGAGGTTGTACATACCATAAAGCTCAAAAATCAGCACGGGAAGACCTTTTACGAAAAGCTGACTTACATCTATCTTGAGATGCCTAACTTTAATTCTGAGGAATGTCAGTTGAAGACGCGGCTCGATAAATGGTTGTACTTTATCAAACATCTGGAAGATTTTCAGTCAATACCCGGTATTTTTTCAGACGATATTTTCAACCATGCCTTCCAAAAGGCTGAACTTGCAAAATTAGGCCAGGCTGAATTAAGCAGCTATGAGAACAGTCTGAAGGTTTACCGTGATTTAAAAGGTGTGATAGATACAGCCTTTGATGAAGGTAAAATTGAAGGTAAGATAGAGGGTAAAAATGAAATGGCCCGCCTCATGAAAGCGGAAGGTGAGCCGATGGAAAAGATAATGAGATATACCGGATTGAGTAAAGTAGAAATTGAGCAACTATAGTGAATTAGTTGCTCAGGTATCAATAATTACTCAAGTCTATGACCACTTTTTTTTTAGAAGATTGTTTGTGGGAACTTAAGTAAATACTCTTTATATCGATTCAAGTGCCTAGCTCAGTGGTTTAATTTCTTTAGGCTGAGAAGATTTTTACGGAGATCTTTTTGTAACTCCTAACAAAAAAAAGACCCGCTTTTGGCAGGTCTTTCAAATTTAAGATTCTCTGTTCTGATGCTCACGTGGCCGGCGTGGTCCGCGATCGCCGCCTTCTTCACGCGGCTGATGCTTGCTCGGATCATAGTCAGGCAACAAGACCTTTCTCGACAATTTGAACTTGCCTGTTTTAGGATCTACACCTATCAACTTCACCTGGATCTTATCGCCTTCTTTCAATACACCGTCCAGATTCTCAAGCCTGCGATTCTCTACCTCTGAAATATGAAGCAGACCGTCTTTGCCCGGCATGAACTCAACAAAGGCTCCGTAAGGCATAATCGTCTTCACCTTGGCATCGTAAACATCTCCTACTTCAGGTATGGCTACAATCGCACGAATGCGCCCGAGCGCACTGTCAATACCGGCCTTGTCTTCTGAACAAATCTCTACAAAACCTTTGTTCTCTTTCTCTTCTATAGAAATAGTGGTATTGGTCTCACGCTGAATCTCCTGAATAATTTTACCGCCCGGTCCAATAACCGCTCCTATAAACTCGGTAGGAATGGTGATGGTGACTATGCGTGGAGCATGAGGCTTGTAATCTTCTCTTGGTGAGGTGATGGTTTTCGCCATCTCTCCGAGTATATGCAATCTTCCTTTGCGGGCTTGCTCGAGGGCTTCTGCAAGCATCTCGTATGACAATCCATCAATCTTGATGTCCATCTGACAAGCGGTGATGCCGTCTCTGCTTCCCGTAACTTTAAAATCCATATCTCCGAGATGGTCTTCGTCTCCGAGAATGTCACTCAGAATGGCATATTCACCCTTATCGTTGGTGATGAGTCCCATTGCAATACCTGCAACGGGCTTGTTAATTTTTACTCCGGCATCCATCAGCGCGAGGGTTCCTGCGCAAACAGTAGCCATCGATGATGAACCATTTGATTCAAGAATATCACTTACCACACGCAGCGTGTAAGGATTCTCATCTGAGATCATTCCCTTCAGCGCACGCAGGGCAAGGTTTCCGTGTCCTACTTCTCTGCGACCTGTGCCACGCATAGGCTTTACTTCGCCGGTAGAGAAGGGAGGGAAGTTGTAATGCAGCATAAACTTGCTGGTACCTTCAAAAACTGCCCCGTCGATAATCTGCTCGTCGAGCTTGCTACCGAGGGTAACCGTTGTTAATGATTGTGTTTCGCCGCGTGTGAACACTGCTGAACCGTGGGCAGAGGGCAGGTAATTTACCTCAGACCAGATAGGCCTTATTTGGTCCATTTTTCTGCCATCGAGTCTGATGCGTTCTTTCAGCATGCAGTTTCTCACAGCTTCCTTTTCTACATCGTGAAAATATTTTCCGATCAGAAATTTTTTGGCTGCTTTTTCTTCATCGCTGAGCGTTGCGGTGAATGCATCAAGTATGGCAGAGAAGGCTTGTTTACGCTCTTGTTTGTTGGGGTTACCCTGTTTGGCCACCGCATAAGCCTTTTCGTAGCAAGCCTGATGTATGGCTGCTTTGAGGACTTCGTCGTTGTTCTCGTGTGAGTAGCTGCGTTTGCTTTGTCCTTTACCTGCTTTTGCGGCAAACTCGGTCTGAGCCGCACATTGCTTCTTGATGGCTTCATGTCCGAGCCTGAGGGCCTCTGCCAAATCAGCTTCTGAACATTCTTTCATCTCACCTTCAACCATGTTGATGTCTTTGGCAGAGCCTGCAACGATGATATCGAAATCTGAGTTGGCCAGCTGGTCGATTCCAGGGTTTACAACAAACTTACCATGAACACGTGCAACACGAACTTCAGAGATAGGGCCGTTGAATGGGATATCAGAAACTGCGAGTGCTGAAGAGGCCGCAAATCCGGCCAGGCAATCAGGAGAGATATTTTTATCTGAAGAAATCAAATAAATCAACACCTGGGTATCTGCATGATAGTCGTCGGGGAAGAGAGGGCGCAGAGCGCGGTCTACCAAACGAGATACCAGAATCTCGTATTCAGAGGGTTTAGCTTCGCGTTTAAAAAAGCCGCCCGGGAATTTTCCGGTTGAGGCATAATTTTCACGGTAATCCACCGAGAGAGGCATAAAATCTACATTCTCGCCGGCTTCTTTTTTACTTACTACCGTAGCGAGCAGCATGGTATCGCCCATGCGCACCACCACAGAGCCATCGGCTTGTTTGGCAAGCTTTCCGGTTTCAAGGGTAATGGTTTGACCGTAATGTTCGAAAGAGTATTGTGTTCCGATTTGGGACATAATCAAGGGTTTTAGGGGTGAATGAATAAAAAGAGAGGCAATCAGTGGTCTGATTGCCTCTCGTCTTGAATGTTATCTTCTCAAATCGAGGTCTTTGATAATCGACCTGTATCGAGTGATGTCTTCCGCTTTCAGGTGATCCAGAAGGCGGCGGCGCTTACCAACCAGCTTGAGCAACGCGCGCTGGGTGTTAAAGTCTTTTTTGTTAATTTTCAAATGCTCAGTCATGTGAGCAATACGATGACTGAATAGCGCAATCTGGCTTTCAGATGATCCGGTGTTGGCTTCTGCTCCACCGAATTTTTTGAAGATTTCCTTCTTAACTTCTGTAGTGAGGGACATTTTACCTGCGTTTTTTTCTTTACAAATGAGGCGCAAAGATAATGGT
>JBEGML010000018.1:0-3296 GCA_041183145.1 Bacteroidota bacterium
TAATATTACCGGGGCAACAAACATTTCTAATGCAAGTTTTGTAAATGAGATTACCGGAACGGGAGGAGCCAACGCAGTATATAATGATGATCCGAACGTACAAGGCCCGATGCGAGTTGGGGTTTTTGCGAGGGTTTTCACCAATCGCAGCCAGAGTGGATCAGGTTATTCAGGTATGTTGGATTTGAGCGGTAATGTTTGGGAGCGCGCGATTTCGGTTGGTCATCCTGACGGAAGAGCTTTTAATGGCAGTCATGGGAATGGCATTTTATCAAATTCGGGTGAAGCAGACTGCCAGAGTTGGCCGGGTGCCTCGGCCTCAGGTGTAGGATTCAGAGGAGGCGATTGGGACAATAACAGTACAGGATTAAGAACCAGTAACCGAGTGAGCGCCTCACTTTTCTTTAACTCAAGAGGAAACGGAGATGGAGGACGCGGAGTACGCTCTGCTCCCTGAGAAAGAGGATGTTCAGGGAAAAAACTTACCCATATTTTCAAATTGATTCACTTATTCTAAAATGCAAAAAATAGTCTTTAAAGATTCAAGCCGCCTTGCGATTAGCATTCTTCTGTTCTTGCTTAACAGCCTTGCTTCGTTTGCTCAGTATACAGGAGGTAACGGAAGAGGAGATGGACAGGTTAACAGTCTGGGCGCCTCCTTTCTACTTGGAAATTGCGTTTTTGATGCCTCTGTTAGTCCGGCCGGAACCGTGAACGCCTGCATTGGCGGACAGGTGCGCCTGACGGCATCGACTCTCTCAAATAATCCGTCTTATCAATGGAGACTCAACGGGGCACCCATTGGAGGTGCGAATCAGGATTTTTACATGGCCACCTTAGCGGGAACATACGAGGTACTCATTTACGAAGCCGGCACCTGTCCGAGGCTTTCGAATTCCGTTACCATTACCTTCAGCAACCCGGCTCCTGCCCTACCGACCATCACATCAACCGGATCTTTAGGGGCTTGTGGTCAGGGAAGCGTTAGCCTTACAGCCACAGCGCCCGGAAGCCTAAATTTATTTTGGTCTAATGGTGACACTGGCAGCACCATCAATGTAAACCAGAGTGGTGCCTATTTCGTTACGGCCAGTTATTCAGTGGGTTGTCAGTCTGTTTCTGCAGCACAGGTTATTGTAGGAAGTCAGGCAATAAATCCGGGTATTTGTGTGGTAAGCGTTGATTCAGCAACGAACCATAACCTCATCCTCTGGGAGCCGGTTGCGGCCAATGATATAGACAGTATACTGATTTTCCGGCAGTCGGAGCTTGACAGTGTTTACTCAAAAATTGGCGCCAGAGCCTATGAAGACCTAAGTGAATATATAGATTCCACAGGCAATCCTGATTATCAGAGTTATCGTTACAAGATAGCAGTGCTCGACACCTGCGGAGGCCTTTCTCAGTTTAGTGAAGCGCACAGAACCATGAATCTGCATGTATTTCCGGATTTCAATGCCTTTCGGTTTCTGAGCTGGAATGAATATGAGGGTCTGGATTCTGTTCAATATCAAATTTGGAGAAATTATCCGGGAGGAACAGCAGAGTTGCTGATAACATTAGCTGCAGGAACTACGACATGGACAGACACTACCTCAGTAGCCCTAAACGGAAATTACTGGCTGACCTGTGAATTACCTGCAATATGCACATCAATTGACAGGCGCCCACTTGGGCGTTCACGTTCAAATGTGGGCAATAATCAAGGAATTGTAGTAAATGGAATCAGAGATCAACATATAGAAAGGGTGTTTAATGTTTCACCGAATCCGGGCAACGGAGAGCTGAACCTTGATTGGAAAAGTGAGCGGGCAGAGCGCCTGTATCTAGAGTTAATTGATTCCAAAGGAACAAAAGTTGAGGCCATCACTATTCAGGCGCAAGCGGGTAAAAACAAACATCTTCTGGATTTCAGGCAGCCTGCAGGATTGTATTTATTAAAAATCACCGCCCCATCAGGTATTTGCCGGGTGATGCCTATTGTGATTGCCCATTAGAAATTGAATTACCCTAAAAGAGCCAAATTCCGAATTTATTTGCGGAACAGTATTAAAGGCCTTAAACTTCAGGATTTCCGGCCGCAATAAGTAAGTGTTACCACATTGCGCATGCCCTGATTCACCGTTTGAAAAGAAGAGAGAATTTTGTATTCTTGTGAGGTCGTGTTTTTATCATCAGAATTTACAATTTCTGCTTTTAGTTGTCCTTTTGCCATTGATGAAAGAATTAAGCCTTTCAATAAAAAAAACAGGACAAGAGTTCTACTGTATTTTTCTCAGCGACTTTCTTTACTCATCTTATTATTGTTCACATATTGTTTTCGGGGTGAAAACGCGCAGGAAAACGACTCTGCCCTGGAAGCATATGTTTCATCACTGAATGAGGCAAGTAGTGATACAGCAAGAATAAGGTGGCTGAGATTACTTTCAGATTATGCACCAGATGGAGTATGGGAAAGCTACAATGTTGAATTAAAAACGTTATGCGAAAGGCTTAAAAGCGCAGAAGATAAAAAAACCAAAAAGTTGGCATTGTTAGGACTTTCAGATGCACTCAACAATGAAGGATACTACTTTGATTTAGGAGGCATGAATGAAAAAGCCTTAGAGAGTTACAACAGGAGTCTTTCAATAAGGCGACAAATAGGAGATTCATGTCTGGTTGCACAATCATTGAATAATATTGGAGCTTCACTTGAAGATAACGGCGAAATAAAAAGAGCAGAGAAGCTATATAAAACAAGTTTAGCCCTTAGGTTAACATGTGGAGATCAGGCTGCAATTTCAGAATCGTACAACAATTTAGGATTAATAGCTCAAAAAAAGGGAGATTATTCCGAAGCGCTTGCCTGCCTTCAGCGGAGTTTAAGAATGCGGGAGGCCATACATGACAAAAAGGGCATTTGCGGGACTTTAATAAATCTTGGGTTAATTTATGATAACATGATGAATGATCATGAAAGCGCCATTGTTCAATACAAAAAAAGTCTTGGGGTTTCGAGAGAAATTAAGGACGAGATTATTCAGGGAATTGCATTAGACAACATAGGAGTGTCATTCAAAAAACTTGCCAAGGTAAAGCTTTTGGATAAGGATATACTGATGAACAAGTTGTTTCTTGATTCGGCGCTTTTTTATTTCAGAAGCAGTTTGAGTCTGAGAGACAAATTAGCGGACAAGGCAGGCAGGGCATTTTCATTAAATAACCTGGGAGAAGTTAATATGCTTCAGAACAGACTAGATCATGCAGAGGATTATTTCAGGGAATCATTAAAGATAAGGCAGGAGCTCGACGAC
>JBEGML010000019.1:0-4820 GCA_041183145.1 Bacteroidota bacterium
TCTCTACCAGGGCACCCCGGTGCGAGAGATTACCGATCAACCGCTCTTCTATCTTGCGCTCACTGCGATGATTATTGGCACGCAATTGTTTCTGGCCGGGTTTCTGGGTGAGTTGATAGGGCGTAATTCTCCTTTGCGAAACAGTTACCTCATTGATAAAAGAATTTAGTATATGAAGATTATCTGTGTTGGCAGAAACTATTCAGAGCACATAAAAGAGCTTCAAAATACAGATCCGGGAGAGCCGGTTATTTTTCTAAAACCTGATACAGCGCTGGTTCGCCATAACGAACCTGTTTACCTCCCCTCACACAGCAATGATGTGCACTATGAGGCCGAGCTCGTTTTCAGAGTTTGTCGCAATGGCAAGCATATTGAACCACAGTTTTCGTTAAGGTACCTTGATGCTGTTACAGTGGGTGTTGACTTCACTGCCCGCGATGTGCAGGAGCGTATGAAGGAAAAACGCTTACCTTGGGAAATTGCAAAAGCATTTGACCAAAGTGCTCCTGTAGGCAGTTTCATCCCGCTTATTGAGGCCGGAGATTTGCATAATCTGAATTTCTCGCTTAGTATCAACGGGGAGATTCGTCAGAGGGGAAACTCCTCACAGATGATTCACAGCATTGAAAATCTCTTCAGTTATATTAGCCGCATTTTCAGTCTTAAAACCGGAGACCTGATTTTTACAGGCACCCCTGCAGGGGTGGGAAAACTTCAGCAGGGCGACCGGCTGCTGGGCACTCTTGGACTTGCGGAAGTGCTCAATTTTGAGGTTCGTTAAGCATCCTTCTCTCCTATTTGCTAACAAGCCAGCAAAATAATTCGGGCAAATTTGAATTATTTGAAATAAGGATTAGATTTGCCATCAGATAAACGTTTCACATGAAAAAACTTTTCCTTACTGCCCTTGTGGCAGTATCTGCTCTCACCGGGCAGGTAAAAGCATCCGAATCAGATGTTTTTAAAGTAAATGACGCTCAGGTAAATCAAGAATTTGCCCAGCTCAACAAAATTGAAGATTTCGTTTTAAGTCACGAAGGTGTGAGCTTTGACGAAATGAAAAGTCAGAACCCTGAATTGGTTGCCGGACTCAGCGAGAGTCCTGACAGCTTCACGGGAATGGGTTCATCTCTCCGTGGGGCCGGTGAGGCACCTCTGGGAATTCCGCCTTTCGTTTGGGGTTGTGTTCTTGGATGGGTAGGTATCCTGATTGTATACTTTGTGGCTGAGGACAGGGAAATGACCAAAAAGGCTTTTTATGGTTGTCTGGTTGGCGGTTTGGCCGGTTTGGTGATTTATGTAATTTATTTCGTACTGATCGCCGGAGCTGCCTTCGGATCATTCTAACGATTGATTTTGAAAAGAGGTCACTTAATAGTACTTCTCTTCATTTTTATCCTTCAAACTATGTTGCCCAAGGCTGTCCTTGGGCAACATTTTTTTAGGATGAGTGCAGATTTTTCCATTAAGGAAATCAGGGCTGATTCATCGGTGAACCTCACCGTTGGTAAAGTTTACTACGACAAGAATATTAAAAAGATCATTTATCGTGTAAGCTTCCCTAAAGCCGAGACATGGGTAGTTTTTGACACCTCTGTTTACATGTTTCAAGATGGAAAAGTTAAAGAGAGAATAAAATCGAGCTCTATTGCAGAGTTCTCTATTTTTCACCTTGCACTAAATGGAGACCTTCATGAATTCGGACTCAAAAATACTCCCTACAAACTGAGTTCTGTAAGCAAAGAAGACAGTCTGGTAATTGCGATTTGGAAGCCTGATGCCCGTTTATCAAAGGCATTCGGAAAAATTGTACTCAGCAAATTGAAACGCAGAATTTACGGAATCGCTTTCTATCGACCGGACGGCAAACTGGCGGGAAGGCAGATTTTCAGAAAATTTACCCATGTAAAAGGTTGCGATTTCCCTACAGAGATTCTGCAATTTCAGAACAGCCCCAAAGGAGAAAGCAAGCAAATCACAGGCTTTAAAAACATTAAAATTGATCAGGCCAATGATCCGAAGCTTTTTGATTATACTCTTCCTTAGTTTTTCTGCTCCAAAGGCCTTGTCGCAAAGGGCAGAGCCGGAACAGTTTGCCGAACTTCTAAAGCCCGTCGAGCGGAGGGGTTTTTCATTCGCAGCCAACAATAAAAACGAACTTCAGCTGAGTTTATCGGCTCTGTTTTTGTTCTACAAAGCATTTTTCTCCTCGCAGGATGGAAATTCGTGCGGATTCTCACCCAGTTGTTCAGAATATGCATTATTATCAATCAGAAAACTGGGCCTGGTAAAAGGTGGCTTGTCTGCCTTTGATCGACTTAGCCGCTGCCACGGACTTAATGCCGCAGATTATAACAGAGATATGAAAACGGGTTTATTAATTGATCCTGTTTCAGAAACACACAGGCATTGAAAAAAAGTAGATTACTATCTGTTATTCTGATTCTGTTGATACAAGCGCAGGGTTTTGTCTCACGCGCACAGCAGGACATTTTTTCAGCGGAATCAGGCAAACGCTATGCAATATTTCTTGAACAGGCCCAGCGGTATCAGGAAGCAGCCATAGAATGGGAAAGAGTAGCATTATTGAAAGACTATCAGGATAGTGCTTGTTCGAGAGTCATCAGCAACTACCGAAGTGCAGGGCAGGCAGAATCAGCAATCAGATATTATCGAGGACTGAAGAAAAAAGGTCAGGAAAGTGGGCATGCCTTTGCGCTTGCTGCACTCAGCCAACAAAGGCCCGACACCGGCTTGCTTCGCAGAGAGCTTTCAACGGTACTTCCAGAACAGAGAATACAGCTTTATCTTAGTCTGGCTGCAGGAATGAGTGGCAAATGGAGCAAATCTGGAGATGAAATTGGCAGACTTGCATTGCCTGAAAACGACGGTTTACCTGTTGGAAGACTGAGTATGCTAATGAAAGAAGCTGGCGCAAAACCAGAAAAGAAACCTTGGCTTGCCGGTTGCATGTCGGCAATAATTCCCGGTACCGGGAAATTTTATACCGGAGATGTAGCTGATGGAATTATGGGGCTTGTTTTTGTGGGCTCAACCGCATTTCAATGCTACAGAGGATTCAGCAAACAAGGAGTAAAGAGTGCGCGTGGATGGATATTCGGAACTCTAAGCCTGGGTTTCTATACAGGAAATATTTACGGTTCAGTAAAGGCTGCAAAAAGAAAAAACCAAAAGAAGAGAGATGTATACAGGAAAAAGGTTGTTGACCTTCTTGCTGGTGATAGCCGCTGATCTGTGGCAAGCGAATGCAGTACAGGCACAGACTGTTCCGCAGGTGTTACAACAAGCGGATTCACTGCTTGCGCGCGGAGACTATTTTTCTGCTGTAAAATTATATGATAGGGTTCTATTCTTTGATGATTCGGCCTATGCGATAAATTCATACGAAAAAATAGCCGAATGTTACTTTCAAAACAGACAATATGACAAAGCAGCCAACTATTTCAGCTTAGCCGGCAAGGCAGAGGATAACGATAGTCTGGCACAATCAATTTTTGAAAAAAAAACCATCAGCCTTATTCTTGGCGAGCAATTCCTTTCAGCCAGAGAAGAGCTTTTTGAGATGCCTGAGGCCTACCTGAAAAGCCAGAAGGGAATATTATTGACAGCAATGACACTATATGGCAATCAAGAAACAAATGCGGCCTTTAATGAATTTTCAAAACTCGAAGTACTTAAGAAGAAAGACAAAGAGCTGGCAAGGCTAAAAAAAAGATTGATTCGGGTTGAGAAAAAAAATCCGAAAACAGCAAGAGTGCTGAGTATAATTATTCCGGGCAGCGGACAGTTATATGCAGGTGACTGGAGAAACGGGCTCAACTCATTATTGCTTACCGGCGGGCTCATGACACTGGGAGTTCATACGATTGCCACCATCGGATTCATAGATGGCATTCTGATGGTGGGTCCCTGGTATCAGCGCTATTACACCGGAGGTTTCAAGCGTGCCGAGGCCTCTGTCAACGCCCTGAAGAAAAAAGTCAGGTATGAAGTTTTGCAGGAGATGCTGAGACTTAGCAAAGATGAAAAGATATCAAATTAGTTTCTATTTACTTTTTGCCCTCATGTTTTGTTTAAGGACACTAGCCTCAGACAAAACAGCAGATAATTTAACCGAAGCCCGGTCTAAAATTGAGCAGGGCATGCTGGCACTGTATGAATACAGACTGCATGATGCTGACATGATTTCAGCCGGACTCATAAAAAACTTTCCGCAACTTTCAGCCGTAAGACTGCTCAGGGCACATTACTACTGGACCCTAATCATCGGAGGTTTCAACACTACAGAAAACAGGGTACATTTATTCGAAGAATTAAAATCAGCAGAGGCTTGTTTGAAAAAGACAGAAAAAACAAACAGACCCGAAGACCTATTTGCCAAAATCTCAATCAAAGTGATGAAAGCGAGGGTTCACGGATTGCAGGGCAGTCAGTTCAGGGCATTCTCCGAACTTCATAGTGCGGTTGGTGAAGTAAAAAGTTCATTTGGCAAGGAAGTTTATTTTCCCTACTTTAAACTTAGCACGGGCTTATATCTTTTTTATCGCAGCCATGCCCGGGAGCGCTATCCGTTCACTGCGCCTTATTTGATGTTGTTGCCGGCTGGAAATAAGGAAAAAGGTTTGAAATTACTTGAAGAAGGATTTCGTAGTGAGGATCCTTATCTAAGTTGCGAATCGGGATATTTTTTAATTAAAATCATGATAGATAAAAAAGATTACCTATCGGCACTCGACAAGGCCTCTGCCTTGTATTACAAATACCCGAATAACCTGATATTTGCATATTTGACACTC
>JBEGML010000020.1:0-6004 GCA_041183145.1 Bacteroidota bacterium
TGGTGTGCCTGTTGCCGGTGCTACAGATCCTGATTATTCTCCCAGCAACCTGAATGATGGCGATGAGGTTTCATTGGTGGTGACCTCATCTCTGACCTGCAGTTCAAACTCACCCGACACATCCGCAGTCATCACCACCAATATAATATCTAGTTCACCTCCTCAGGTTCAGATTTCCGCCTCTGTTGCCAGTATTTGTGATGGTGATGCGATTACCATCAATTCTACGGTTTTGAACGGTGGAACAAGCCCTGACCTTCAATGGCTCTTAAACGGAATTCCGGTTCCCGGAGCTACCATCGACAGTCTTATTTTAAATTCACCTTCTGATGGCGATCTTGTCACCTTGAGGGTGATATCTTCAATTCCGTGTGCAAATCCGGACACTGTTATCAGCACTGCCATCACCGTAAATGTTATTCCAATCGATACCTTTAACATCAGTTTAGCGTCAATTTCAGGAATTTGCACCAAACAGATAGTACAGTTTTCAGGTGGTGTAACTCCCTTCCCGCCTCCCGGTTCTTATTTCACTTGGTACCTGAACGGAGATTCCGTAGCCGCAAGTGCCAACTATTTCGTCTCCGGTGATGTTCTTCAGGATGGTGATACAATTTCCTTCGGTCTTGTAGCCAGTGGGGGGTGTTTTATCGATTTGACTGTTTTTTCACCCAACTTCATTGTTGATGTTAAAGAAGGATCCGTTATTGATGCGGGTACTAACAGGGAAATTGCCTATGCAGATACAGCCGTTTTATTTCCTTTCGTAACAGCAGGTGAGGTAAATGGCAGCTGGTTTTGGTACCCTGACACTTTTATCAACATCACCAATTTTAAAAACCCCACTGTTCTGCCCTTGGTTGACACCTGGTATACTGCGGTGTTTACCAATTCTTTCGGCTGCAGAAGCATAGACAGCGTCTTTATCGACGTTAAGCCAAACTATGAGGTTTTTGTTCCCTCGGCTTTTTCTCCGAATGAAGATGGGAGGAATGATGTGCTATATGTCAGAGGGCCTTTCATTGCCACCTGTAATTTGAGTATTTTCAATCGATGGGGACAGAAGGTTTTTGAATCGCCTTATCCCGTATATGGTTGGGATGGCCTCAGTAATTACAAGGAATGTGACTCAGGGGTGTACACCTGGTATGCTGAAGGAACATTCATCGATGGAACACCTTTTTCAAAATTCGGAAACGTCACCATTTTCAGATAAAAAATCCAAACACATGAAAAAAAACATTCTATTCATTTGCATGGTATTCTCGACCGGTTTGTGGGCTCAGGATTATCATTTCTCTCAGTTTTGGGCAGCACCAATGAATATAAATCCGGCCTTTGCAGGAGTAAATAATGGTGATTTAAGAGTAATTTCCAATTATCGTACTCAGTGGGCGGCTATTTCTCCGCAGCCTTATAAAACTATCGGAGCATCATTAGATATGATGATTCCTCCCCGACGCTCAGCCAAGGATTTTTGGGGTATAGGATTCAATTTTAATAATGACAAAGCCGGCGTGGGTAACCTAAAAACCACTCAAGGGAATTTTACCCTATCCTATAGTAAACCCTTGTCAAGAAATACCAACCTAATAAGTCTTGGTGTACAACTTGGCGGCGGAAGTCGCTCAATTGATTTTTCGGGTTTTTCCTGGGATGCCCAGTATAACGGCGTCGAATATGATCCGGCATTGCCAAGCAAAGAGCCCGGGGTTAGTCAACCGAATGTCTCCTACATTGATGTCTCCACAGGAATGTTATGGAGTTATTGCCCGAGTAAAAATTTCAGAATGAACTCAGGCGTCAGTTTGTACCACGTCAACAGACCTGAATTGAGTTTCACCGGACAAAAAGATGCCCAGAGTATGCGCATTGCCTATCATGGTTCTGCACAGATTATCTCGAACAATAGGTCTATTATACCCTCGGTTCTCTACATGCAGCAGGGCCCTCAGCGTTTGCTCAATGCAGGTATTGGAATGCGATACCGACTTCAGGACAGATCAAAATTCACGGGATATGAATCAGAAACTGCTATTTACGGGGGTGTTTTTTATCGTCTGAAGGACGCTGCTTATGTGGTGATGCGTATTGACTACGGAGATTTTGGTTTCGGTGTTTCCTATGATCTCAATGTTTCAAATCTTACCGTTGCTTCAAACGGACGTGGTGGGATGGAGCTGATGCTGGTGTTTAATAAAAACCTTTTTCATAATAACAGAAATAACGCCAAATTGCCTTTTAGGTTTGTCAATTTGTAAGTTCTATTCCTTTACAATATTTCATGAGGAACATTTTTCTCTACCTTCTGCTTTTATGCAGCTCGTGGGCTAGGTTTTCTTTGGCTCAAATTGTACTTTACTCTGAAGATTTTTCTTCAGGAGGCACCGGTTGGAATTTGTCAGGTAACGGATCTGTCCTAATTCCGGGATCCTCTCCTTCTTCCAATGGATCCTCATCCGGTTTCTGGGTAGTAAACAATGTGGGGGCCACCATTGACGGAACCAATAATCTTCATCCCACCTGTGGAGATTTTTTTTGTAATTTTTTGGGTACTCCCGGTCCTTTATACAACGCAGGTGGTGCAAATACCTTCACCAATATAGTGGCTCACATGAGCACCGATGTGTCAGCTGCAACATTGGCGGGTGTGGGTCCTTATACCCTCGAATTTGATTGGATTTGTAACGGTGGTGTGCTGGACCCGGGTGATGGTGCAGCGCGATTGATTTATTCTGTAAATGGTGGTCTTAGCTGGTCTGAACTTCCCTTTGATTACATTGGGGAAACTACTGTTCAGCAACAGGTGATTGCCATAAATCCAACAAATTTTCCCGGTTTTATCCCCGGAACCTCTACTTTCCGTATAGGATTCCGTTGGTTTTATTTTTCCTCCGGTGGCGGTGTGCCCTCAGACCCTCCTATGATCGTGGACAATATCGAAGTGAAAGGGCCTGCTTCCTCCAACTCCATCACTACCAATGCCCCTGTGCCTGCACCGCCGTATTGTGCCGGTGCGGCAATCATAGTTTCTTTTACCAGCACAGGAACCTTTGCCGCGGGTAACTCCTACACAGCCCAGTTGTCGGATGCTACAGGTTCTTTTGCCTCGCCAACGAACATTGGTACACTAAGCAGTACCGCAAATTCCGGCAACATCTCAGCCGGTATTCCAGGAGGAACTCCAGCTGGTACGGGTTATCTTATCAGGGTGGTATCCAGCAATCCACTTGCCACAGGAAGTTCTTTTGGCCCCTTTACAGTAAATCCTGCAGTTACGCCTTCAGTGAGCATCAGTGCCAATCCCGGAAACACCATCTGCGCCGGTAGCCCGGTAACTTTCACCGCAAGCCCCGTGAACGGAGGTAGTCCATCTTATCAGTGGCAGGTCAACGGAAGTAATATCGGAGGCGCAACAGCGGCTACCTTCAGCAGCAGCACATTCAGCAACGGTGATGTGGTAACAGTCGTGATGACTTCCACAGCAGCCTGCGCCACTCCTGCAACCGTCACCTCTAACAGCATCACCATGACGGTGAATCCTGTATTGACGCCTTCAGTGAGCATCAGTGCCAATCCCGGAAACACCATCTGTGCCGGTAGCCCCGTAACTTTCACTGCAAGCCCCGTGAACGGAGGTAGTCCATCTTATCAGTGGCAGGTCAACGGAAGTAATATCGGAGGCGCAACAGCGGCTACTTTCAGCAGCAGCACACTCAGCAACGGTGATGTGGTAACAGTCTTGATGACCTCTACCGCAGCCTGCGCCACTCCTGTCTCAGCGGGTTCATTACCCATCACGATTTCGATTGTTAACAATATTGTTCCCTCGGTCACTGTGAGTGCAAATCCCGGCGCTACTGTATGTACAGGAAGTCTGGTTACTTTCACAGCCACGCCGGTCAACGGAGGTTCTTCTCCTTCATTTCAATGGCAGGTTAACGGAACAGCAGTTACAGGTGCAAACTCTTCAACTTTTAGCAGCAGTGCATTGAATGACGGAGATCAGGTTGTGGTAACGATAACCTCAAATGACCCCTGCGCCTTACCTTCCACCGTTAGTTCTGTACCTTTTGTGTTAACAGTTGTGAATGTCATCCTACCTGCCGTTTCTGTTAATTTAGCACAGTCCCTTCCTTCCTGCCCGGGTGATATGCTGGATTTTACGGCGAATCCTGTTAATGGCGGTTTGAACCCCACTTTTCAATGGCAAATAAATGGGGTTGATGTCACGGGCGCAACCGGAGTTTCATTCAGCAGCTCTGCGCTTGTAAACGGTGATGTTGTCTCGGTGGTTCTAACCTCTTCTGATCCTTGTGCAAATCCGGCCACAACCAGTTCAAATGGATTTAATGTTTTAATAGGCAATCTTATCGCTACGGTTAGTATTTCTGTTTCCTCCGATACTATTTGTGCCGGGGCTATGCCAACCTTTACCGCCACTCCTCTCACCGGCGGTGGTCCAAGTCCCGCTTTTGTCTGGACTATTAACGGTGCGAATGCCGGAAACTCTTCTGTATTCACTCCAACAAGTCTTAACGATGGTGATATGGTGGTAGCTACCATGACGCCCAGCGATCCATGTTATGCATTACCGGTAAACAGCAATCCTATCATCATTACAGTTCTGCCTCAGGTTGTGCCTGCCATCACCCTGATTGCCAGTGCCGACACTATCTGTCAGGGCGAGCCTGTTATTTTCAGTACCATTATTTCCGGGGCTGGCGTAAATCCCGGATTTCAATGGCTGTTGAACGGGAATCCTATCCCAGGTCAAAGTGGTGACACTCTGTTAAGCCCCGGCGGTGTTGTTTTGAGTAACAATGATGTAGTATCTGTTAGCATGACCTCCTCTGATGTTTGTGCGAATCCGGTTACGGTTAGCTCCAATTCTATAAACATTACCATCAGTGGTACTTTGCAGGTGCCTTCTATCAGCATAAGCGCGGTATCTCAGACTCTTTGTGCAGGTGATTCTGCTATATTCAATGCCATCATTGCTAACGGCGGAACCTCACCACAAATACAGTGGCAAATTAATGGAAGCAATGTTAGCGGAGCAACTTCCTCTCTTTTCAATTCAACCAATCTTTCAGATGGAGATGTCATCATCGCAACGCTTGTCAGCAATGCTGCGTGCACCTCATCAACACCGGTTACGAGCAATGCTATTAGCATGACCATCACTCCTCAGCTTACACCTGTGGTCTCTGTTAATGCCAATCCGTCTTCCATTTGCCAGGGGCAGTCTGTTACCTTTAGTATTTCTTCAAGCGGAGGAGGCACTGCTCCTGCTTTTCAGTGGCTGCTGAACGGCAATACCCTGCCAGGTCAGACAGGGAATACTTACACCAACAGCAGCATCAGTGCAAGTGATCAGGTGAGTGTTCAGATGCTTTCGAATGACCTTTGCCTTACGATTAATCCTGTTAGTAGTCTGCCTGTTAGTGTAACGGTTTTACCAACACTTCAGCCTGAAGTTTCTATCAGCATCAGTGACAGTACACTTTGTGGAAACGAGCTTCCTGTCTTTTCAGGTTCCTTCTTAAACGGTGGCGCAAACCCACTGTTTAACTGGTTTGTAGACGGAAATCTTGTATTGAGTTCTTCTGCACCTAACTATTCACCAACTATTTTCAGCAGCGGACAGAGTGTAAATTGTGAAATGGTGAGTGATTATTTATGTGCAAGTCCTTCTACAGTGAGTTCAAGATCAATCCAGGTCATCATCACTCCTCAACCTGAGGTAAATGCCGGTGCAGATGTGAGAGTTTTGTTGGGTAATTCGGTTCAGCTTAACGCAACTGCAGCATCGGGTTTAGATTATTCATGGTCGCCAGCTTCAGGACTTAGTTGCAGCACCTGCAACAATCCTGTGGCAAGACCTGTGGCAAGCACTACCTATTTTGTTGAAGTAATAAATCCGCTTACAGATTGCCGTGCTGTAGATAGTGTATTTGTTGAGATATTTGAACAATCCGATATTTTCATTCCCTCCGCCTTC
>JBEGML010000021.1:0-6909 GCA_041183145.1 Bacteroidota bacterium
TGGCAATGGATATTCTAAGGAGGAGAAAAAATCAAAACCGCCAGATCTTTATGATAACAGACGGGAAACCGAGTTGTCTCAAAGAAAATGGACAATACTATAAAAACAGTTTCGGCCTTGACAGGAAGATTGTGAATGCTTGCCTGAATGCTGCGGCGGCAGCGCGCAGGTCAGGAATCAGCATTACCACTTTTATGATAGCCAGCGATCCTTACCTGCAGGAGTTTGTCAGGGAATTTTCTGAGGCAAACAAGGGCAAGGCCTTCTTTTCAGGTCTTGACTCGCTCGGAAATTTCATGATTGAAGATTTTGAAAAGAACAGAAAGAAAAACAGACCATGAGATTTGATCACGAATGGCTCAGTGCCAAAACCCTTGGTGAGCTAAAAAAAACAGGCTACCGATACCGCTCTGTGCGCGATGAATTGAGAGAAAATCTCGAGTTTGCGATTCATAACAGGCAAAATGTCTTTGAAGGTATTTACGGATATAATGAAACGGTGATACCAGAATTACAGCGTGCAATACTTTCAAGACATCACATAAATTTACTTGGACTGAGGGGGCAGGCCAAGACAAGAATCGCCCGAATGATGACCGGGCTGTTGGATCCTTTTGTTCCCGTCATTAACGGAACGGAATGGCCAGATGATCCCATTCACCCAATATCACCTGACGGCATAGAAATGGTTGCCCGAATGGCTGACGATACTCCGGTATCATGGATGATTTCGCACGAACGTTACACTGAAAAGCTAGCCACTCCAGACGTTACGGTTGCAGATTTAATCGGAGATGTGGATCCTATCAAGGCTTCAAATCTCAAGGTGGCTATATCGGATTTACGTGCCATACACTATGGAATAATTCCGCGTTCCAACAGGGGAATTTTTGTGATTAATGAATTGCCTGATTTGCAAGCACGCATACAGGTTGCGTTGTTTAATATTTTGCAGGAGGGCGATATACAGATCAGAGGATTTAGGCTTAGGCTTCCGCTTGATATTGCCTTTGTATTTACCGCTAATCCGGAAGATTATACCAATAGAGGGTCTATTGTTACTCCTCTGAAAGACCGCATAGGGAGTCAGATTCTCACCCATTATCCAAAAGAGGTTGAGATGTCGATGAAAATCACCTTGCAGGAGGCAAACATCAGCAATGATGCTAAATCAAAGGTTAATATCCCTGCTCACGCTCACGAAATATGTGAAAGGGTGGCCTTTGAAGCAAGGACCAATGAGTTTATTGATCGAAAAAGTGGCGTTAGCGCGAGGTTGTCAATCACTGCATATGAGAACTTTCATAGTGCCGTTGAGTGGAGGGTACTTATGAACAAGGAGCAGTCGGGTGTTGCCAGGGTTGCAGATCTTGATGCCATTATTCCATCTATTACCGGCAAGGTGGAGCTGGTTTATGAAGGTGAACAAGAGGGACCAATGGAGGTTGCCAAGCAGCTTCTGGGCTCTGCTGTTCGTAATGTTTTTTTGAAATATTTTCCTTCTCCGGAGAAGAAAAAAGGACAGAAGGAGCCTAAAAAAGCAGATCCTTATGTTACTATACTTGGTTATTTTGAATCGGGAAACACTGTTGATCTGGGTAACGCTGAGCCTGAGCATAGTTTCAGGTCTAAATTAACGTCTGTTGAAGGGTTATCAGATTTTGTGGAAACCCATGGAAATCCAAGGTCAGAACAGGAAAAGTATTTCATGATGGAGTGGGTTTTGCATGCACTTGCAAATTTTTCGAGAATAAGTCGCCGGGTTTCAAAAAATGGATCCAGAAGTTTCGGTGATTTGCTCAGTGATGTTTTCGGAATATGAAATCCTAAATTTGAAGTAGGGTATTAACTTCGCAAAAAATAAAACTATGAAGACAAATCATGAAATCGACTATCGTATTTTCGGTGAAGAAATGCAATGTGTTGAAATAGAACTCGACCCACAGGAGACTGTAGTTGCAGAATCGGGGAGTTTTATGATGATGGACAAAGAAGTCCAGATGGAAACTATCTTCGGAGACGGATCAAAGCAAACCGGTGGCTTTATGTCTAAAATTTTTTCTGCCGGAAAGCGATTGCTCACGGGAGAGAGTTTATTCATGACGGCATTTACCAATTCAGGGCAGGGAAAGAAGAGAGCAACATTCGCTTCGCCTTATCCCGGGAAAATTATTCCTCTGGACTTGTTTCAGCTTCAGGGGAAGGTGATTTGCCAGAAGGATGCGTTTTTGTGCGCCGCAAAGGGGGTGAGCGTGGGGATTGAATTTCAGAGAAAATTAGGAACCGGCTTGTTCGGGGGAGAAGGATTCATTATGCAAAAGCTTGAAGGCGATGGACTTGCCTTTGTGCATGCCGGTGGAACCATCATTGAGAAGCAGCTTATGCCGGGAGAGCTCATTAAAATAGACACCGGCTGTATTGTGGCTTTCACTTCCGGGGTGGATTATGACATACAATTTGTGGGTGGAATTAAGAATACCATTTTTGGTGGAGAAGGACTTTTCTTTGCCACGCTTACCGGCCCGGGCAAAGTCTGGATTCAGTCTTTACCGATTAGCCGTTTGGCCAGTCGTATTCTTACTTATGGTTCTCCGGGTGGTCGCAAGGAAGAGGGAAGCCTTCTGGGCGGTTTGGGTAATTTGCTGGATGGAGACGGGGTATAAGCTCTTCTGCCTGCGGAGCGTGCGCGATCGAATGAAAAAAGTCCTGCCGTTAGCGTTTGCACTGTTTACTTTATTTGCTTCAGCTCAACCAGCATACACTTTTCTCCAGAGAGCCAATGAAAAACTTGAGAAAGGAGATAAAACAGGAGCATTGTCTGATTTAAATGAGGCAATAGCTAAAGATCCGCGACATTTCGAAAGTTTACATGCCCGAGCCGGTTTTTTTGCCCGGAGTGGAAAGAAAGAATTGGCATTGTCGGATTGGGACAAGGCATTGTCGGTTAAGCCTGGTAACAAGGTAGTGCTTGTCAGCAGGGCCGAGCTGTTTATGGCAACCAAGGACAGGGACAAGGCAATTACTGACCTAAATCAGGTGATAAAGGCGGGTGCTTCAGGAACCAGGGCTCATGAGTTAAGGGCCATGATCAGACTTGAGGCCGGAGAAGAGGATAAGGCATTTGAAGATTTTGAGGAGGCTATCAAGGGAGGTCAGTTATCTGCGAAAGCATGGCGCAATGCTGCTATACTCCGTCAAAAAAGGGGCAGCCATGCTGATGCCATTAAGTGTTTTTCAGAGTCTGCAAGGCTGGACTTAGGTGAAAAGGAGTCTTTAACAGGAATGGCGGCTTCATATCTGGCATTAGGAGGTAAGGATCATGCTCAAAAGGGTCTGGCGCAGCTTACCGAGTACGAAAAGCGCGGAGGCAGTCTTGATGCCCAATTTTACAAAACACGTTATTATCTCAACAAAGAAGCTGCGAACCTGCCGGCTGCCGGTGAAGACTTGGGAGTGTTGCTTGACAAGCTTAAGGTTAAGGATCCTGCTTTACAGCAAGAGAGAGCCAAACTCAGTATTCAGCATGGGCAGTCTTCAGATGCACTAAAGCAAGTAAACAAAGTTCTTGCATCCGATAGAGACAACAAGGAGATGTTGCTTCAGAGAGCTGAGATTTACTTTAGACAAGGAAAAAGCAAGTACCCGATGGCTATGTCTGATCTTAAGCGTTTGTCTGAGTTAAGCAGCGAAAATTATGTTGTTTGGAGGCTGATGACATTAATACAGGTTGAGGAGAACAAGTGGGAGCCTGCCTTGCAGACAGCAATGCAGTGGGTGAAATATAAGCCCGAGGCGGAGGCTTATTATGTGAGGAGTAAGTGTCACTACCGATTAAAGAATTTAAAGGCTTGTTGTTCAGACCTTGATAAGGCTGCCGGAATGGGGCATACTGAGGCAGCCAAAGACAAATCAGTGGTATGTAGATAAAAAAAGCTGCCTTGGGCAGCTTTTTTTATCTAAACAAACCTGAGTATCAGTATTCGTCTTCATTGAAGAAGAAATCTTCTTTCGAGGGATAGTCGGGCCAGAGATCTTCGATGGATTCATATACCTCACCTTCATCTTCGATTTCTTGGAGGTTTTCGATAACTTCCATGGGCGCACCGGAGCGAATGGCAAAATCAATCAGTTCATCTTTGGTAGCCGGCCAAGGCGCATCTTCAAGGCTTGAGGCAAGTTCAAGTGTCCAGTACATAGGTTGGTTCTTTTGGGTTTAACCTTCGAGAGGTTACTAAATTTCGCGCGAAATTAAAATTTTTTTCAGGTAAAGGGACATGAATTAAAATATACCTGAATTAATTTATTCACAAGGTGTTTAAAGTTTGTTTTTTGGTGTTTTTTTAGTAACTTAAAAGGTGAGGCTGAACATTAAAATGGAGGCTGCGCTTGCTGCATTCAGAGACTCGGGAAAGGGCGACTGCAGGTGTTTTGGAACGGAGATTTTTTTTGTGATGTAAGGTTGTACCGACTCTGAAATGCCTTGTCCCTCATTTCCAATAAGTAAAGAAAAGCGTTTCACCTTATCGAACTTTTTGCAGTCTTCACCGTCTGTATCTGCGCCGAAAACAATTCTTCCTTCTTTACTGCAGAGGCGATTAAGTTGTTCATGGTTCAAAGAAAAAGCCGGGAGTCTGAAAACGGAACCCATAGCAGATTGAATGACTTTGGGCGAGAATGGATCGACACAGCCTGAGGTGCACCAGATTTCACCAAAGCCGAACCACTCAGCCGTTCTGATAAGGGTTCCCATATTTCCGGGGTCTCTGATTCCGTCTAGCCAAAGAATTTTTTCTGAAAGGCCGGGTTCTGAGGAAAATATAGGAATCGGAATGGTAGCAAGGATCCCCGGCGGATTTTTAAGCGCACTTATTTTTGACAATTCCAACTCATCGACTGAGCATAATTGATGGTTTTTATTTCCGGGGATATGTAATTTTTGCATACAATCAGGCAAGGCGTAAACCGTAATTTCATCCGGAAAATATAGGAGCAGCTCATTGACCAGCTTGGCACCTTCGGCAATACACAGTTTATACTCTGCCCGGCCTTTGGCTTGATGCAGTTTCCTGATAAGATTGATTTGATTTTTGGAAATCTTCATGATGCAGATTCCAAAGATAAAGGGGGAATGGGGATATTCTTATTTTAAATGCACTTCCGCAGATCTTCTCATTTCGTTTTATGATGCATTGTAAGTTTAAGAGCCGGTGGAAATTCGCACAATGGCCTTATGTTTGTATCAGGAAAAGCCCAATGAGGAACAAAACCAGCAGTATAATTTCTGCAGCACTTGCGCTGTTGTTGTTGCTTCAATTGTTTTTTACAGCCTGTAATCCTGCCAGAAATGTTCCAAAGGGGCAATTTCTGCTTGATCGTGTAGACCTTAAAATTGATCAGCCTGCCATCGACAAGGAGGAAATCAGCAGTATCATCAAGCAAAAACCTAACAAACGAATTTTGCTAATCGGCCGATTCCACCTGGGTGCTTACAACATCTCTACTATGGGCAAAAAGCGCAAATGGAAAAACTGGCTTGGGAATACTGTTGGTGAACCGCCGGTGATTTTAGACAGTGCACTGAATGAGAGGTCGGAACAGCAAATAAAGCTGTACCTTCAGAAGAAGGGGTATTTTCATGCTGCAGTAAAAAGTAATATCACTTACCGCAAGGAAAGGCGCGCAAGGGTTGGTTTTGATATTCACTGTAACAAGCCCTACAGGATACGCAATATTGATTATGAGATTACTGATTCAGCGATAGATTCACTAATCCGGAATGCCCCGGGCAAATTGATAGAGAAGGGAAAAATTTTTGATGAGAGCATACTTGCTGCAGAACAGCTGCGAATACAAAGATACCTTCAGGATAAAGGCTATTATAGGTTTCAGAAGGAACATATCTATTTCGATGTTGACAGTGCGCTTGGCGGATATTCTCTTGATATTGACCTTGTAGTTACTGACGAAGGCTTTCATACAAAGCCATTTGGCGACTCCGTAGTTTTCAGACCTCACCGTCGTTTTAATATTCACAATGTATTCATCCTTCCCGACTACAATATATTCAAGAAGGATCGTGTATTCCCGGACACCGCAACGCTCGGTTGGGGTTTATACATGGCATATGACAAAGAGCTTCGGTATAAGCCCGGTTTGTTCAAGCGTTCTATTTTTTTTCAGCAGGGCGATTTTTATTCAAGAACTGCTGTTGAAGACACCTATAAGCGCTTGAGTAGTTTCCGGAATTTCAAGGCGGTAACCCTTGATTTTACAACATATGCGGAAGATAGCAGCCGTGCGCTATTGGATGCTTTTATCAAAATAACTCCGGCTAAAAAGCAGTCTTACTCTCTTTCTGCGGAGGGTACGCATAGCAGTGGTAATTTTGGCGTGAGTGGTTCGTGGATTTATCAGAATAAGAATGTGTTCAAGGGAGCGGAAATTTTTGAGGTAAAACTTCGTGGTGCACTTGAAGTTCAGCAGCTCGCTGTAGATATTGCGAATGAAAATATATCCGATTTTGTTCCCATTCAGACTTTCAATACGGTTGAAATTGGTCCTGAGTTCTCTCTAACCTATCCCAGCGCACTTGTTCCCTTTTTATCGGGTAGGTTTGGCAAATCGAGTCTTCCCCGCACCACATTGATGACCGCTGTTAATTTTCAGCGCAGACCCGATTACGAGAGAACAATTGTGAATGGCTCACTGGCCTATAGCTGGCGACAGGGAAAGCGAATACAACACACCTACAATCCACTGGATTTAAATTACGTTTTTGTAACGCTGCAACCTCAGTTTGAATCAACCCTAGACCGGATTAATGATGTTTTGATCAGGCAAAGTTACAGGCCACTTCTTATACCTTCTTTTTTGAAGTATTTTTTCACTTACAGTGATCAGGAAGAGAAG
>JBEGML010000022.1:0-3074 GCA_041183145.1 Bacteroidota bacterium
GTATAATTGCAAATTTGCCTGTTGCATTTATTCAGGAATTTATCGGAAAACTTGAAAATTCTAGTACTGGCGGTCCTGTTGTTTTACTGCTTGAGTTGTTTATCCTCTTTTTCATAGTTGTAGTTTCCATATTGTTGGTTCAGGGAACCAGGAAAATTCCTGTTCAGTTTGCCAAGAAAATTGTTGGTAACAAGCAATACGGCGGTGTGAGACAGTATATTCCTCTTAAAGTGAATGCCTCGGGTGTGATGCCAATTATTTTTGCTCAGGCTATCATGTTTATTCCTCTCACGGTTGCAGGATTTGCTGAGGCGGGGTCTGTTAACAGTTTTGTATCAGTTATTTCTGATTACACTGGTTTCTGGCACAATTTCACCTTTGCATTATTAATCGTAGTATTTACCTATTTTTACACTGCCATAACGATTAATCCTAATCAAATGGCAGATGACATGAAACGAAACGGTGGATTTGTTCCGGGTGTGAAACCTGGTAAGAAAACCGCTGAGTTCATTGATACAGTTATGTCGAGAATTACTTTCCCGGGATCATTGTTCCTTGCTTTTGTGGCGATTCTGCCCGCATTTGCTACCCGTTTGGGGGTAAATGCACAGTTCGCTCACTTTTTCGGTGGAACATCTTTGTTGATTCTAGTGGGAGTTGTTCTTGATACCTTGCAGCAGATTGAAAGCCATTTGCTGATGCGTCACTATGATGGTCTCATGAAATCCGGAAGGATTAAGGGTCGTCAGTCTCCGTCAGCAGTATCAATGGTTTCCAATTAATTTTCTTGTGAGCTTGTAATGATTCATTACAAAACGCATGAGGAGATTGAGCTGATTAGGAATAGTTCTTTGCTTGTTGGTAAAACGTTAGCTGAAGTCGCGAAAAATGTCGGAGCGGGAGTTACACTTCTGAGTTTGGACAAATTAGCGGAGGCTTTCATCAGAGATCATGGAGCACAACCTGCCTTCCTAGGTTACCGTGGTTTCCCCAATTCACTGTGTATTAGTGTTAATGAGGTTGTGGTACACGGAATTCCGGGAAATATGGTTTTGAAAGATGGTGATATCGTCTCTGTAGATTGCGGTGTGCTGAAGGATGGCTTTTATGGTGATTCCGCTTATACCTTTGAGGTAGGTGAAGTCCGTCATGAGGTCAAAAAACTTCTGGAGGTAACCCGTGAGTGTCTGATGCTGGGAGTTTCTCAATGTGTTGTTGGGAACAGGGTTGGAGATATTTCTCAAGCTGTGCAGGATTACGCTGAATCTCATGGTTTCAGCGTTGTCAGGGAGCTTGTTGGGCATGGGGTCGGCAGGAATCTGCACGAAAGTCCTGAGGTCCCTAACTATGGTAAACGCGGTAAGGGACCAATCCTAAAAGAGGGAATGGTCATTGCTGTGGAGCCCATGATCAATTTGGGAAAGAAAGAGGTTGTTGGGTCAAAGGATGGTTGGACTATCAGTACCCGGGACAAATCTCCGTCTGCTCACTTTGAACACACTATATCAATAGGAAAAACATTTCCTGACGTTTTATCATCATTTGAGGAAATTGAAAAAGTTTTGAAGAAACAAATCGCATAAATGCCGAAGCAATCATCCATAGAACAAGACGGGACTATCATAGAGGCCCTTTCCAACGCCATGTTTCGTGTGGAGTTGGAGAACGGTCACGTGATAACCGCCCACATTTCCGGAAAGATGCGGATGCATTACATAAAAATCCTGCCTGGAGATAGGGTGAAAGTTGAAATGTCACCTTACGATCTAACCAAGGGTAGAATTTCTTTCAGGTACAAATAATTAATCATCAACACGCAACCAATCAAATGCTCGAATCATGAAAGTAAGAGCCTCCATAAAGAAGCGCAGCGCAGACTGCAAAATTGTTCGCCGGAAAGGGCGTCTTTATGTAATTAACAAGAAGAACCCTAAGTTCAAGCAAAGACAAGGGTAATTTTCACAAAAAAAGCGAAATCCAAATATGGCAAGGATAGCAGGAATAGATATTCCAAGAAACAAAAGAGGTGAGATAGCGCTCACTTACATTTTCGGTATTGGCCGTCGGTCGGCGCAAAAGATTTTGTCTGAGGCTGGTATCAACTGGGACAAGAAGGTTTCTGAATGGAACGATGATGAGTTGACCAGCATAAGGTCTATCATCGGGGAGAAATTCAAGGTGGAAGGGGCTCTGCGTTCGGAGGTTCAGCTCAGCATCAAACGTTTAATGGACATTGGTGCCTATCGTGGCATTCGTCATCGTTTAGGCTTGCCTGTTCGCGGACAGACAACCAAGAACAATGCTCGAACCAGAAAGGGACGTAAGAAAACTGTTGCCAACAAGAAAAAGGTAACTAAATAATAATTAACAGGTTTCAAATCATGGCAAAGGTTACCAAGACCACCAAGAAGCGTAATGTTCATGTTGAGCCGTCAGGAATGGCTCACATAAATGCTACTTTTAACAACATCATTATTTCCCTTACGAACTCCAACGGGGATGTAATCAGCTGGGCATCAGCCGGAAAAATGGGATTTCGCGGTTCCAAGAAGAATACACCTTATGCTGCATTGGTTGCTGCTGAAGAATGCTCTAAAGTTGCGTTCGAGGCAGGGCTTCGCAAGGTTAAAGTTTATGTCAAAGGACCAGGTGCCGGACGTGAGTCTGCTATCAGGACGATCAACAATTGTGGAATTGAAGTTTCGGAGATAGTGGATATTACCCCTGTTCCTCACAACGGATGTCGCCCTCCCAAAAGAAGAAGGGTTTAAACTGAATCAATTATTTTCGTACTTTCGCGTACTTTTTTCGAAAACAAGAAATGGCAAGATACCTCGGACCCAAATCAAAAATAGCCAGAAAATTCAGGGAACCCATATTTGGACCTGACAAGGCACTGGAAAAGAAGAATTATCCTCCCGGTCAACATGGGCTTAACAAGAAGCGCATGAAACAGTCGGAATATGCCCTGCAGCTTCAGGAGAAGCAGAAGGCCAAATACACTTACGGAATTTTGGAAAAGCAATTTGCCATCACTTTCGAGCGCGCCAGCCGTGCGCATGGTGTTACCG
>JBEGML010000023.1:0-3074 GCA_041183145.1 Bacteroidota bacterium
GAATAATTGATTCGAATTTTTCATCACTCATTGATAGTAAAGAAATCAGACTTGTTAGGCATACAATGAAAAATCGAACTGATGGTGATTGGAAAGGCTTTGACAATTTATTAAAATTTGACAATGAATTACTTAAAACATTTACAGCGGAACAACGCGAAGACAAGTTTAAAGGTGCTAAACTCATTCTAGTTTTTGTTGCCACTACGAGTACTCGTTGCTTACTTAGAGGTGCTTTCTGGTGTAAAGGAATAACTTCTTCCGAACAATTTTCGAAGCAGTATGATTTTGAACGATTAGAAAAATATAAAAATGAAAAAGGGATTGCCACATCGAGTGGTGATATTAGTGTCTATTATGATTTAGAGAAATGCATCGAACTTTCTCCACTTAATAATCGATTAATTATCGATTGGGGGAGTGCAACTCAACAATGGGTACAAACTCAAATTGATAAAGAAATTTGGCAAATTCTACCCGTTGGATTTGTTTCTGAATTTCCTGGATGGACTCAAGTTTTCATTTCTTATAAAGAGTTGCAGGCTATCATTAACCATCCTGACGGCAATTCTGATTGGTATTTATTTCTTTCAACTCATGATGGCGTATACGTTATTTTTGATTCTAGTACCGGTAAAAATTATGTAGGATCAGCCTATGGTAAAGATGGACTTTGGGGTAGATGGTCTGGTTATGCCAGAACCGGTAATAATGGAAATCAGGCTCTGGTTGAGTTAACAGATTTTGATCCGAATCATGCAGATAATTTCATGTTTTCAATTCATCATGTTTTTCCAAAAGGCGCGTTAACAAAAGACGAAGTTCTTAGCTACGAATCGCTTCTAAAGGCTAAGATTGGCACACGTAATAACGGATTGAACAGAAACTAATGCACACATCTCATAATTTGCCTCCCATTTATCTCACAATCGGCATCACTGGCCATAGAGACATTCCATCTCAAGATGAAGCAAGACTTAAAGAGGTTATTAAATCGCGTTTACTAAATCTACAAACCTGCTATAAAGATACGCCATTACTGGTTTTATCTGGTTTGGCCGAGGGTGCAGACCGCTTAGTCGTTGAATTGGCATATGAGTTAGGGATTGCATTTGCCGCTATCCTCCCTTTGCCGAGTGAAGAGTATGTAAATGATTTCTCAGAGCCTGATTCAAAAATTGATTTTTATATGTGGTTGGAAAGGGCTGTGTGGGTAGAAACGCTTAGACCAGATTTTAATAATCTCAGTTGTTATGAGCGAGATCAGTGCTATGAACAATTGGGGTTTTATTTGGCGAGAAATTCTCAAATTTTAATGGCATTATGGGATGGGGATAAGCAGGAAAAGACTGGTGGTACCTCTCAAGTCGTTCGCTATTACCTGCAAGGTATCTTTGCGGCGGATACGCAAATCAATAGTGGGCTTAGTCAGCCTCAATACCGTCCTGTTGAACATATTTTGACACGTAGGCTTTGTCATTTTGATGCTCTAAATTTTGATGAAGTTGGTAAGGTTAATACTATTTGGCCTGAGGTGTCAGTTAGTGATGCTGTTTGGCTAGAAAAACGTTGGTCACGAAGCCTAACCACTTTAGGTATATTTAATTGTGATATGGCTGAATTAGCTCAAAATAATTTTAGTGCCATTGAAACAAGTCGTGCTTATTTGTTGGGTAATAAAGAAATTTATTCTCAACTTGATCCAAAAGCCCAGCATATTGCAGATTTGTTTGCGGTGAGTGATGCTCTTTCCTCCTCGGCACAAAATCATCGTAATTCTAATTTTTTGATGTTGGTCATATTGGCTCTTATGGCCGTTGTTAGTCAGCAAAGTTATGGTTTTTTTCTTCAATGGTATCTTTTATTTGGTAGCTTGATTTTTGGTGGTTTGTCATTTGGACTATTCACTCGAGCTAAAAAGCTAAGATTAGAGGCTAAGTATTTAGATTATCGCGCATTAGCAGAAGCCTTACGAGTTCAATTCTTTTGGTATGTTGGTGGAATTAGCGCTTCAGCCGAGGATTATTTTTTACGTGATCAACGTGATGAATTAGAGTGGATACGGCATGCTATTACTGGTAGCAATTTTCACTCTTTTTACTCACAAATGTCCTTTTCTAATCAGTGGATCACTAATACATGGGTTAAAGATCAACGAATTTATTTTATTGGTGATCAACAAAAGAGTCGGCCAGGTAAAGCTAGAATCGATGCCGAGAAAGAAAAACAATTAATTCGCCGAATGCGGAATTGTTTTTTTTCAGGTTTTGGTTTGATGTTGCTATCAGCTATTGCCTATGAAGTTACGTATGAAAATTTAGAATTGGAATGGAAGTCGTTGTTGCTAAATGGTTTATTAGCTATGTCTGGAGCTTTGCTGTGTATTGTTCCTACAATCAAACTCTATTTAGACACTATGGCTTATGATGAGCACGCTAAACGATATTTACGGATGGGGCAGTATTACGCTGTTTGTGAGAAACAATTAGAATACTATTCAGATAATCAACCAGTTGTTAATAATTTATTTTTTGAGATTGGAAAACAAAGCTTAATAGAAACAGGTGATTGGCTTCTATTGCACAGACAAAGGCCGGTCAAGGTGCCGGTTATGTAATGCATAAGAATTGAGTATTCAAATCTTTCACTTCAGGCTGGAATGTTTTTCAATTGTGTTATGGTTTGATTGAATTTTTCATTCGATGTGTCGTTTATGATTTTATTCCATAGTTGATAAGTCATTTTTGCACAGGATAAAGTTGAAAAATCATCGCTGACTATGATTGATTGTTGTTGCATGGTTTTTTTGAGTGACGCGGTGGGATTTATCTCGTATAGCTCTGTGTTTAATTTCTGAGTACACACGTATGAGTGATCAAAAGTACGGTCATTACGATTGTACTCGTGTATAAAAAACTTCTGATTAAAACCCGCGTTATGGGAAACGATAAGTCTACCGTTTAAAATTGTTTCTAATTCATCAATTATGTCTGAAAAAGTTGGTTGGTTTTCAACCATTGTTTGTGTGATGCCTAAAACTTCGATTGCCTCATCAGGGATCAGAATCTCTGGAT
>JBEGML010000024.1:0-3879 GCA_041183145.1 Bacteroidota bacterium
TAATACTTCTCATAAGTATGATTATTGAATCAAAAGTTCCGAGCCCGGGAGAATCCATTACAGAAGTTCAGATTGCCAGGTGGCTCAAAAAAGACGGTGAGTACGTTGAAAAAGATGAAGAGTTATGCGAAATTGACTCTGATAAAGCCACTCTAACTGTAAATGCTGAGCAATCAGGAAAACTGAAGATAATGGTTGCGGAAGGCCAGACGGTAAAGGTCGGAGATGTTGTTTGTACCATAGATACCAGTGTTGAAGCCCCCGCAAAAGAATCTCCCGCGGTAAGTGTCGACACTGCTCAAAAAAATCCGTCTGTTGCGGAAAAAGCTTCCACACCCGCGCCTGCAGCAAAGGCAGAAATAAAAAAAGAAACACACTATGCAAGTGGCACCCCGTCGCCATCAGCAAAAAAAATTATGGATGAAAAGGGCGTACCCACAGATGCGCTCAAGGGCAGTGGCAAAGATGGCAGAATAACCAAAGGTGATGTGCTTGAGCTTTTAGCAAGAGGATTTAAGCCCTCGCAGCCCGGAAGCCTGACACGTGACACGGAACGTCAGAAACTCAGTGCACTGAGAAAAAAATTATCTCAACGCCTTGTTGCAGTAAAAAATGAAACCGCAATGCTCACCACCTTTAATGAGGTTGACATGAGCGCCATTTATGCAATTAGAGCAAAATACAAAGACATATTCAAAGAAAAGCATGGTGTGGGCATTGGCTTTATGTCTTTTTTCACAAAGGCAGTATGCGAAGCACTGAATCTTTATCCTGCAGTGAATGCCCAAATCGATGGAGAGGAGATTATTTATCACCGTTATTGCGATATAGGAATCGCCGTTTCAGCGCCAAAAGGACTAATGGTTCCGGTGATCAGAAATGCCGAAATGATGGGACTTGCTCAAATAGAAGGTGCAATAAGAGACCTTGCTCTAAAGGCAAGAGACTCTAAGTTATCTGTTGAAGAAATGACAGGAGGAACTTTCACCATCACCAACGGAGGTGTTTTCGGATCTATGATGTCAACCCCTATCATCAACCCACCACAAAGCGCCATATTGGGTATGCATAATGTTGTTGAGCGACCGGTAGCAGTTAACGGACAAGTAGTTATTCGTCCTATGATGTATGTTGCTCTTTCCTATGATCATCGTATTATTGACGGTAGAGAATCGGTAGGCTTCTTAGTGAAAGTAAAGGAAATGCTTGAAAACCCCGTAAAAATGCTCTTTGGTGCCAAGCCGGCTGAGGAGATTTTGCTGGGCCTTTAAATCATGAAAAATCCTCAAGAACATAAAGACATCAGCAGCCTGAAAAAAATTGGCTTCATAGAAGGTATTTCATATCTGCTGCTCATTGGTGTTGCAATGCCTCTGAAATATATGGCAGGTCTGAAGATTGCGGTAACCTTGGCCGGAACACTGCATGGAATTCTATTTCTTGCCTTCGTAGTTGCCATTCTGCAAGCAATGGTCAGGGCAGGCCTAAAACCAATAAATGCCTTTATTTGCTTCGTTGCCAGTTTAATTCCATTCGCCACTTTCTACATGGACAGATATGCCGTGTCGGGAAAAAATACCGACAAAAATCAAGCATAAAGTTTGCTGACCTTGTAAACTCCATCTTCAATAGTTAGATGATGCCATAGCCGCCCGGGATTGAGGTCGCTAAAGTTCAATCCCAAAGCGCGCATACCATTTACAGAAGCCCAACGAATAATTTCCTGATCAGAAATTTTAGGGAAATTAGCTTTTACAAAACTCATTTCATCTGTAATACGCAAGGAATCATTAGAGGCGAGCGAATCGGTGCCAATACAAATATTAAAACCTTCCCTACTAAGGCCCTCAACATCAGGCAGACAACCTTCTATGTATTGATTGGCCCGCAGACACAAGCAAAGAAATAAATTTGGCTTCACTTTGCTGAGTATCTTCATTTGTTCAGGATTCCTCAAATAAGTATTGTGAACAAATATGATAGGGGCATTGTACTCATGAGACGGCAGGATATGTTTGAGAGAGTCATCCGCTTCACTATCTGGACGATTTATTTGAATACCAAATGACCGAATCATATCAGCCAAAGGTCCAGTTCCGAATTTCATGAAATTGAGTTCCTGCTCACTTTCAAGCATATGAATTGAAAGTGGTTTGCCCATGTTAATATCCAACTGAAAACAACCCTCAACAAGTCCAAAACTACAACTATAGGGCGCGTGAGGTGTAACAGAAATTCGTGACTGAAGGCTTGGAGTAAAAGAATAAAAAAGCTTTTTTGCCTCCTCAATTATAGGTTCGGCAGAATCAGGTTGAAGACCGAATCGTTCAAAAAAATGGTGAAACTTAATACCTGATGTTTCTTTATAATCCATCCATTTCCCGGCGTTGTCAATATCACCGGCGGCAACAATACCATCATTGAGCATCTGTCTAAGAGCATCACCTATTGCCTTTGATTCATCCACAGGTGCGGAGACGCGAAGCTTTTGAAGCGCAGTAATAAACCCTGACAAACCGGTTAAGCGCGGTATGGAACTTTTATAAGCAGAAAGTTCAATATGAGTGTGAACATTTACCAGACCAGGAATTATATAACCCTTCAATCTGGTGATGGGTTGATCGGGAGAGAGAGAACGCGCAAGGCCGATATAAGCAGTTCCATAGTCTTCCATTACCAAAACCATATCTTCCCTGAACTCACCATCAGGTAGCATAAGATAATCAGCCTGAATAACCTTCATATGGCACGAAGTTAATCTATTGTAACAGAGCAAACACGTATCTTTGAGGAAGAAAAATGTCAGAACGCAAAAACATCCGAGCCCTGCCGCTTGAAGAATTGGAACTTGTCTTGATAGAACTGGGCGAAAAAAAATTCCGCGCGAAACAAATCATGGAATGGATTTGGAAAAAAGGTGCCACAACATTTGAGGAGATGAGTAATTTATCAGTCTCTTTGAGAACACAATTAACAGACCGTTATGATTTTTTTCACCTTACAGTAGATGAAAAACAAATCAGCAAAGACAAAACCGTAAAAAATGCCTTTCGGCTGCATGATGGAAATATTATAGAAGGCGTACTCATACCTTCTGAAGAACGAAGCACAGCGTGTATTTCGTCGCAGGTTGGCTGCTCGCTTACCTGTAAATTCTGTGCAACAGGGCGTTTACAGAGAATAAGAAACCTCGAGCCCGAAGAAATATTTGACCAGGTTAAAATACTGAATCGTCAAAGTATTGAAATGTTGGGCAGACCTCTCACCAATATAGTCATGATGGGCATGGGAGAACCTCTTCTTAATTATAACAATGTGATAAAAGGCATAAGTTATATCACATCACCCGATAAAATGGGAATGTCTCCTCAAAGAATTACTCTGAGCACCGCAGGAATCGCCAAAATGATAAAAAAACTGGGTGATGACAAGGTAAAGTTCAATTTAGCGCTCTCGCTACACGCAGCCAATGACCAAAAGAGAAGCCAGATTATGCCCATCAACGAACAAAATAATCTTGAGGCACTGGGAGAGGCACTGGGTTATTTTCAGGAAAAAACAGGAAATACTATAACATTCGAATACATCGTTTTTAAAGACTTTAATGACGGACTTGAAGATGCTTCCGAACTGGCCTCATTCGCCAAAAAATTCATATCAAAAATTAATATCATAGAATATAACCCAATCGACGAAGGAGAATTTAAACAGACAACACCGGAGAAGCTAAGGGCATTTGCTGCGTTCCTGGAAAGCAAGAAAGTCATTGTTAACATTCGCCGATCAAGAGGAAAAGATATTGATGCAGCCTGCGGGCAGCTTGCAAACAAAAACACCCAGGGACTACAATTTAGGAAACTAAAAGAAACAACCTAATAC
>JBEGML010000025.1:0-4422 GCA_041183145.1 Bacteroidota bacterium
ATTGAAAAGCAGAATCTGCATTGAATACCGGAATAGGAGCTGAGGGTTTCTTGAAAGTTTCTGTCTTGAGCTCACTTGATAAACCATTATCTTCAGGTGCAGATTTATTGTTGCAAGAGGAAAAAATCAATATAACTGCCAGACAAAGAGGCAATATGGTTAGCCTAACTTTTTCCATGCGGGGCCGTTTTTAGTATCCATAACCTGAATCCCCGCCTTTGATAGTTTGTCACGTATCAAATCCGAAGTGGCAAAATCTTTTTTCGCCTTGGCATCTGTTCTGATTTCAAGGATAAGTTCCATAAGCGCGTCGAGAGAATCCCCTGAATTGCTTGACTTATCATTTTTCAGTCCCAGTACATCAAAAACAAATGCATGCATTAGAGAACGAAAATCAATTAGATCCTTTTCGTTAAGAGATTCTTTGCCTTCATTCATAAGATTAATCGTACGAACTGCATCAAAAACGGAGGCTAAAAGCACAGGAGTGTTAAAATCATCATCCATTGCTTCATAAAACCGTTTGTGTAACTCATGCACACTGAAACTTGAAGTAACAGATGGTTTTAACTTTCCCAAAATATCTAATGCCGACATCAGTCTTTCAAATCCTTTAGCCGAAGCAGAAAGGGCATCATTACTAAAGTCAAGGGTGCTGCGATAATGAGTTTGAAGCATAAAAAACCTGACCACCATTGGGGAGTATGGCCTTTCGAGCAGTGGGTGATTGCCCGAGAAAAGTTCCTCAGGGAGAAAACCATTTCCGGCCGATTTCGACATTCTTGCTCCATTAACGGTGAGCATATTGGTATGCATCCAGAAATTCACGGGTGAATGCTGACTGCATGCGACAGACTGAGCAATTTCATTAGTGTGATGAGTTGCGATTAAATCCATTCCACCGCCGTGTATATCAAATCGATCACCAAGATATTTTTTACTCATGGCGGAACACTCGATGTGCCAGCCCGGGAAGCCACTCCCCCATGGAGAGGGCCAGTTCATGATGTGTTCGGGCTTGGCTTTTATCCATAGGGCAAAGTCAAGTCGGCCTTTCTTTTCCTCCTGACCAGACAATTCACGTGTGTTGTTCAGCAAATCTTCGAGTTTTCTGTTGCTTAAGACTCCGTAGTGATGGTTACGGGTATAAGCATCCACATCGAAATATACGGTTCCGTTTTTTTCATAAGCCAATCCATTTTTGATGATCTGTCGGGTCATTTCAATCTGTTCAATGATATGACCTGTTGCCGTAGGTTCGACAGATGGTGGAAGGTTGTTGAACAGCTCCATAACACGGTGAAAACCCGTAGTATATTTCTGAACAATTTCCATTGGCTCAAGTTGTTCGAGCCGCGCCCGTTTGCTTATTTTATCATCACCGACATCTGCATCGTTTTCAAGATGACCGGCATCCGTTATGTTGCGCACATATCGAACCTTGTATCCAAGATGAAGAAGATATCGGTAAACAATATCAAAAGAAATGAAAGTTCGACAATTTCCAAGATGTACATCATTGTATACGGTCGGCCCGCAGACATAAATACCTACGAATGGAGGATGGATAGGTTTGAACTCTTCCTTTGATCTGCTCAGGGTATTGTAGATATTCAGCACACTAAGCCGCAGCGCATTCATTTTTTTTCGTTTTTTTCTTTATTAACAGCTTCTTCCCTAACTTTTTTACCACCTGAAAAAATATGGATTTTTTTCAATTCGCCATTTTCGTATTGGTATAACTTGCCATCTATCAATTGCTGATTGCGGAATTCGCCTTCCTTTTCGATAAGCTTGGTGCCTTTAATATAAGTGCGATTAAACCCGTCAGGAATTAACCCAATGGATTTCTCTTGCTTGATTTCAGGATCTTTGACTGGTTTTTCTTCGATTATTTCAACTTTTGTTTCGGGCTTGTATGTTTTAACGGAGGCCTCATCCAATTTACCTTCTGCGAATGTCTTTTCAGAAATTAATGCACCGGAGGAATTGTATTCCCGAATTGTTCCCGCCTCCTTACCATCAGCCCACTGCCCATCAATCATGGTATTGCCATTCTCGTGATAATACTTCTGATAGCCTGTTCGCTTGCCTGAATCGTCAAAATTAAAATCATAGAAGGGTCTTCCGCTTTCATAGAAATAACGGTACTTACCTACCCAGTCACCATTCTTCCAAATACCTTCCTCCATAATCACCCCATTTTCGTAGTAATTTTTACAATAAACTGATTTATCTTCACGGTGAGTCATTTCCGACTTAATGCGACCGGAGCAGTGGTAGAAGCGCCATAATCCAATACGTCTTCCATCTTTGTAATACCCTTCCTCCACTTTCTTGCCGGCCTGACAAGAACTTGCCTCCAGCATTTCTGAAGTAAAAATCCAATATCCTTGTTTGAATCCTTTATCATCCTCACGATTAAGGGTATCAGGCTGAGCGAAAGAAAAATCCGGGATTAGAAAACCAAGAATCAGGGCCACAAACAAGTAATTTCGGTACATAGGGCAAATATAACAATAGCCAAGAAAAGTATGTCTTTGAACATAAAATGTATTTTTGTGGAATGAGCCTAAGATCAATAGGTCTGATTCTGGTACTTGTCATGTTTTTACCGGAAGCTACAAAAGCACAGTTCAGTGGGCTTGCGTTTGATCATTATGGTATAAGCGAGGGACTGTCTCAAAGCACAGTAAACGTATTATTACAAGACAGCACAGGATTCATTTGGGCCGGAACACAAGACGGATTAAACAGGTTTGATGGCAAAAGATTTAAAGTTTACAGAGAAGGGAATGGCTTGCCTAAGGCAAGTTCGAATTTCATACATGCAATATCCCGACACGAAAATAATTTATGGATTGGCACCGAGGAGGGAATACTGAGATATGAGGCAACAGCAGACTGCTTTACCCCCTTTGAATTTGAAAAGAAATTAAGAGTTGGTGTTTTTTCACTTGCAGCAACCTCAAAAGGATTGCTTATTTCGAGCCTTGACGGCAAGCTTTTTTTATTGAAAAATGGTAACGTTCATCCGAAGGAAATTTCCTCTCCTTCGATTAATCCACTTCAGTTAAGCAGACGGCATGGCGATTTCTTAGCTGGAAATTCAGATGGCCTATGGGAGCTTGCAAACAATAGAATCAAAAAAATTGCACTTCCCTCAACTGACTTTTCATTACGGCATTTTTATATATCAGAGCAGGGCACACTTTATGTATCAGGCTCGGGTGGAATTTTTAAGCAAACCGAATCAGGGAGTTGGATAAATATTTTTGGGATCGCTGCCGAAAAGATTTTTTGTGATCGCTCAGGACATTTATGGTTAAGTGCAGAACCCGGCTTGGGCAGATACTCAATGAAAAGCGGGAAAACTGACTGGTTCAGGTACAGCCCATTGAATCCGCGCGGACTTAGCAGCAACCGCATCCTGAATGTGCTTGAAGATCGTAGCGGGAGTATTTGGTTTGGAACGGAATCAGGCCTCGATAAACTTGACCAAAATCAAAATGCATTCAAACTCTGGTTACAAAGAAGTAATTTTTCTGATGCCACAGCCTCAACCAGCGTATGGTGTATTTTCGAAGATACAGACAAAACCCTTTATGCGGGCACCAATGACGGACTGCTCAAAATAATTCCCCAACAGAATTATCCCGAACTGATACGCAGCCCCACGGATTTGCAACAAACCAATCCGGTTCATACGATATTCAAAACGGGAAATGGAAAAATTTTTGCCGGAACAGAAAAAGGTCTCTATTACCTTGAATCGGGTGGTAAAAGTCTGAGAGCATTCAAGTTGCCGGGAAAATTCACAGACTGGGCAGAGAAAAGATATATCACATCCATCTTTACAGATCATAAGAAACGCATTTGGTTGGGAACGAAAACCGGACTGCTTCTTATTTCCCCCGACGGAAAATCTGCTCAAGAAATTCCAACGGATACCATGGGAATCAGAGGTATCCCTTCTCAGATTATCAGGTGTTTATATGAAGAAAAAGGTCATGGTATCTGGGCAGGAACAGGAGGCGGGGGGCTCTGTCTGATTTCAGAAACAGAACAAGGATTTCAGTTCAACACTATACGACATGTAAGCGGTAAAGAAGGCCTAAGTTCAAACCAGATTCGGTGCATCACAAAAATTCAAAACGGGAATCTGGTGGTTGGAACATTTGGCGGAGGGGTTGATTTTTTTGACCGAAAAAATAATAAATGGAAAAACTTCTCCGTTCATGAAGGTCTCTGCAACAATAGTGTATATGGAATCATAGAAGGAAAAAAGGAGCAGCTTTGGGTAAGCACCAACAACGGGATATCCAGAATAGATTTAGAAAATGATCAAGTCAGAAATTTTTACGAGCGAGACGGGCTTCAGAGCAACGAGTTTAATTCAGGTGCCTACTATAAATCAAGCAG
>JBEGML010000026.1:0-6168 GCA_041183145.1 Bacteroidota bacterium
GATACATAGTAGAGTATACGCTACAAAGTTAATCAAATCCTTTCGGCGTCTTAAGCTCGGGTAAGATACCTGAATGGCAATAATTTCAACAAAGCGGGGTTAATAAATACAGAGTCCAACGAATAAACACCCTTAGTCAGCGCGCTACCTTTACCACAAATCAGCCATTGATGTTGCAATCGCCAAGGGCGCTGGTCCTTAGCTTATTTTTGATTATCCCCCTTCTCCTGCCGGCACAGCGAAATCTGTTCCATACCGGAGCAGAGGCAAGCTTCCGAGAAGCCAGGGAATTGTTACGCAATCAGCGGTTTTCCGCTGCACAGTCTCTGTTCGACGATGTAGCTGCAAAAACCATGCGCATGGAAGAACTCCATGTTGAATCCCGTTACTTCGCTGCTCTTTGTTCCTATGAATTATTTCACGACGACGCAGCTTTCCGCATGCGCACTTTCGTTCGTAACTACCAGGAGAGCCAGCGGATAAAAACTGCTTTCTTCTACCTGGGAAATATTATGTACCGGCAAAGAAATTATCGGGAGGCACTTGAATGGTACGAAAAGACAGAGGTAATCAGGCTCACTTCAGATCAAAGATTTGAGCTTAAATTCAAAAAAGGATATTGCTATTTCGTTACCAAAAAAGATGAAGAGGCTAAAGCACTTTTCGATGATATAAAGGATATTGACAATAAGTATGCAGCTCCGGCAACCTACTATTTTTCGCATATATGCTATGTTCAGGGTAATTATGAAACCGCACTTTCGGGCTTCAAAAAGTTCTCCTCAGAAAGCACCTTCTCTCCCCTAATTCCCTATTATCTGGCTCACATCTATTATCATCAGGGTAAATATGAGGAGGTGATTCAGGTGGCAAAACCCCTGGCAGACACCGGAAATGCTAAAAGGGCCCCGGAGATGGCAAGACTTCTGGCTGATACCTACTATAGATTGGGGCAGTACCCTGCTTCAATAAGTTATTTTAAAAAAAATCAAAAGGGCGGCATCAAGCCATCACGTGAAGAGCGGTATATGATGGCATATGCAGCCTACAAAACAGAAGATTACCCTGAAGCAATCGATCAATATCAGAAAGTGGTTATCGTGAGTGACTCCATGACACAGATTTCATGGTATCAGCTTGCAGATTGTTTTTTGAAGTCAGGGAATAAGCAGTCAGCAAGGAGTGCTTATGAATCTGCTTCAAAATTCAATTTTGATAAGGAAATCGAAGAAGATGCTCTGTTTGCCTATGCAAAATTATCTTACGAGCTGGTCTACAATCCCTACCATGAGGCAGTGGAGGCTTTTCAGACCTATATTCAAAAATACCCTTCATCTCCCCGTTTAGAGGAGGCTTACAAGCTGCTTGTTAATGTTTACATGTCTACCCGCAACTATAAAGATGCCCTCTCAAGCATTCAAAAAATTGCGAAACTGAATGTTGAGATGCAGATGGCATGGCAAAAGATCGCTTTTTCCAGAGGTGTTGAATTGTTTAATGATAAAAGTTTTGAATCTGCCATCGAACATTTTCGTCTTAGTCTCAAACATCCAAAATCTAAATCACTGAATGCTCTTGCCCGCTACTGGGAGGCAGAGGCACTATATCGTATGGCCCGTTATGATCTCGCCATTGCAGCATACAAAGAATTTCTTTTTGAACCCGGCGCAGCTTCTTTGCATGAGTTTGGCCTGGCTAATTATAATATCGCTTATTGCTATTTCGAAAAAGGAAATTTTGCAGAAGCTCTGGGCTGGTTCAGGAAATTTACTGCAAATAAAAAAGAAACAGCAAAAAGATTACGCAATGATGCTCTCATCAGGCAGGGAGATATCTGGTTTTTACAGAAAGACAATGAAATGGCTATCGCGAATTATGAAGAGGCACTCGAAATGGGACTTATCAGTAATGACTATGCCTTGTTTCAACTTGCCATGGCCAGAGGACTTGCCGGTGGAAGCGATGAACGTATTCGAAACCTCGAATCACTGCTGAATAAATACCCCGAAAGTGATTATGCAGATGATGCTATTTATGAGCTTGGGAATGCCTGGCTTGTAAAAAACAATAATGACAAGGCATTAGATTATCTCTCCAGGGTGGTTCGTGATTATCCGCGTAGCAGTTATGTGAAAAGAGCACTGGTCAAGAAAGCTCTCCTTTATTACAACACTGATCAGGATAAACAGGCTTTAGATACCTATAAAGAGGTGATAGCACAGTATCCCAATACAGGGGAATCCAGAGAAGCACTTCAGGGAATTCGTAATCTTTATGTGGAAAGTGGAGATATGGCGGCCTTCGAAGATTATCTGCGTTCTCAGCCCGGTATGGCAGCAAGCCCTTCTGTACTTGACTCTACGGCCTACGAAGCAGCCGAACGTAAACTCATGAAAGGGGATTGCGATGGGGCTGTGCAGGCCTTCAAAAGTTACATAGAAAAATATCCCGGTGGCTACTTCATCCTTAATGCCCGCTATTATAAAGCTGATTGTCAATTCCGAAGCGGACAGGGAGAGGAGGCACTTGATGATTTTGTTTACGTAGCTTCACAAACAAGAAATAAGTTTACTGAAAATGCACTGATCAAGGCATCCTCAATCGCATGGAAAAAGAAAGATTATGCTACAGCACTCAAACTTTATCAAGATCTTGAAAGTAACGCAGAAATTCCGTCCAATGTATTGGAGTCCCGGGCCGGTCAAATGCGCTGTCGCTTTCACTTGGGTAATTTCGAGGAATGCATAGGTCTCGCAAAAAGAGTATCTGCAATGGAGAAGGCCAGCCCGGGTCTTATCACAGAAACTCACCTTCTCACGGGGAAATCTGCCCTGGCTCTTGGTAACGACAGTCTCGCTTTCAGTGAACTCAGCTTCACCTCAAAGTCACAAAGTGAGGCTGGCGCTGAGGCAAATTATCTGCTTGCTGAACTGTGGTATGCTAAAAAGGAATATCAAAAAGCTGAAAATACCATTTACGATTTGGTAGACAGGGTACCGTCTTACGACTACTGGATTGCTAAGGGTTTTATCTTGCTCGCAGATAATTTTGTGGCAAGAGAAGATCGTTTTCAGGCAAGAGAAACCCTAAAAAGTATCATTGAAAAATGTGAGATTCCTGAACTGGTTGAGGAAGCAAGAAATAAGCTGAACCTAATGGATGAACAGGATAAAAAAGCAGAAGAGAAATGGAAACAAATTGAAACAGAAATAAAATTTGATTCCAACTCTGTGCGTGATAATAAATTGTTTGAAGAAGAAAATCCTTTCCCTGAACAGAATGAAAAGAATCCTTAGTTTCTTAAGCATCGGACTCATCATTCCTCTGTTCACAATCGCACAGAAGGATGAGAGCGATCCCCTCTCGGCAGGGCAGGTAAACGTGGTGCAGGATTACAGACCTGTCATTGCAGATGCTGAGAAAATCAGCCTTAACCCTGTCCTCAACGATTCCGTGCCCGCTCCTTTAAAGCTCAACTATCCCGTTCTCTCAAGAAACTTTTTGGTGCCTTTCAGACCGGAAGCACTTCAGGCAGCAAAAATGAAAGGAGAACCCTTAAGCCGTCTTAGTCCATTCTCCGTTAAGGCAGGCTATGGTTTATATAACACGAGCCTCGCAGAATTTTCAGCCTCATCCTTAAGATCAAAAAACTGGAAGGGAAGTTTCTATTTTAAACACTTTGCAGCAGGTGGAAAAATTAATCAAACTCTGAATCCGGGTTTCGCCGATCAGGATTTTAAGCTGAACGGTCATTACCTTTTTAATCAACACGATCTTCAAACAAGTATTAATTACTATCACCATAAGGTTCATTATTATGGCGGAGTATTTGCTCCTCAGGATGACTGGATAAATACCGTTCCAAAACTGCGCCAGACAGATGGAAAAGTTTATTATTCCATGTTTGAGGGAGCAGCAAGAATAAAAGGGGTATTTAAAGACAAAGACCGCTTTCAGCGAGATGCCGGATTTCGCTACTACTATCTCGGAACAAGCGGTGCCCACAGTGAATACTCCCTTGGTGGAGATGTAATGCTCGGTAAATACACTAAAAACGGGGAGTTAATAGGTGCTAAAGTCCTCTTGGATTATTACGGACAAGCACGCACTCCTGATAGCACTGAAGCAGCCATATTTGGATTTAACCCTTTCTATCAGCTGGGCGGAAAAAAATTCGATTTTAAGCTCGGGCTGAAAATCATGGTGGAAAGTGACGCAGGTTTGACACGCTTCTTCCCCGATATCTTCGCCAGATACCATATTGTGGAAGACGTTTTCTCAGCCTATGCCCAGATAACGGGAAATACCTCTCGCAATACACTCAGAAGTCTTTCAGAACAAAATCCCTTTATTGTTCCAGACATCGTTTTTCGCAATACCGCCGATATCGTGGACGCCTCACTTGGCTTGAGAGGAAATATCAGCAGTCGCATGTTTTTTGATCTGAGCGGACAGATAAAGGTGAGCGATTCTGTTGCTTTTTTCGTTAATAAACCGCTTGCCCTTGACTCAGCACAAAATCATTTTGTTGTTATTTATGATGCCATGCAGACTTATGCCCTTCAGGGAAGTCTCGGATATCGCATGAGTAATAAACTGGAGGTAAGCGCCTTTATACGTTATCAGTTATTGAAACCAGATTCACAGTCTAAAGCCTGGCACATGCCTGCTCTGGAAGGTGCATTGCGGGCTCGTTACAATCTGGGTGATAAACTTCTCATAAGGGCTGATGTATTATATGTGGGCGAACGTTTTGCACAGATATCTACTCTGAAAACCTCTGCGTCAGGTATTCCAACTCCAGAATCCTATGAAAGAAAACTTAAAGGGATTTTTGATTTAAACCTGGGTGCTGATTATCGCTATACCAAGAATATCGGGGCATTCCTTCAATTCAATAATATTGCCGCACAACGCTTTGTTCTCTGGAACAATTATCCTCTTCAAAGATTTAACGCGATGATTGGTTTGCGTGTGAATTTCTGAGGGTGATTGAATTGAGTTTCTCTTACTGCACTTTTTCTTTACCCCTGAATTTATTTCTATTTTCTCTTGTGTTTGTTTTTTTAAAGTGATTGTTCATTCTGTGTTGTGGCTAACCACATGATTTTATTCTTCCATACATCTTTGCGATGATGATTCCGTATGATGGGGATTGAGTAAAAAAAAACAGGGACACTGAATCCGGTCCCTGTTTTTTAATAAGTCTGATTTTAGTTGTCTGTCTATTATTCGGAAAAATTAATTACTCGCATGGTCAATTCTAAGTTTTCGACCTTTAAATTTTTTTCCGGTAATCGAATTTATGACCTTGCCCAATTCAGGTTTTTCGACCTCAAAGAAGGTAAAAGAATCTTTGAGCTTGATGCGTTTTACATCGTATTCATTGATTCCGGAGACACTGGATACCCATTGACGGAAGGTATCCTGGTCGAAACCATCCATACTGCCCAGATTCAAAAATAATCTTCCGTCTGCTCTTGGGTCAGACGCATCAGGAGAACTTCTTTCTCTGCGACGTTCTCCACCACGCTCTCCGCTGCGATCATCTCTGGACGACCTTCTGTCATCACGACCATGGCGGCGATCGTCTCCTGAACCCCACTTGCCGCGGCTTTCGAATCCACGGTCGCGCTCACGCCCATTTTCACGGAAATTCTTTTCTCCTGGTTTCTTGCGCATATGATCCGGATTAACGTTCAGGTCTGGAGCATTGCGATAGTGTTCAAGGAAACGACTGAACTCAGCACTCAGCATACGAGTGATGATTTCCTCTTTGGATAAATCCTGTAAACGCTCCATCACCTCAGGCAGGTAGTCACTGATTTCATCAACCATAGATTCGGTACCTGAAATTTTTTCAACCAGATACATCAGCTGCGACATACAAATTTCCTTGCCATTTGGAACAGCACGATAAGAAAGTTTTTTGCCGATCTGACGCTCTATGTCTTTCACACGATTCACTTCACGTGTATTCACCAGTGCAATACTCACCCCTGATTTTCCTGCACGTGCAGTTCTGCCTGAACGATGGGTGTAGTTTTCGATATCATCGGGAATTTGATAGTGAATTACGTGTGTGATATCTGAGATATCTATACCTCTTGCTGCCACGTCAGTAGCCACGAGAATGGTGCTTTGTTTACTTCTGAAACGGTGCATTAC
>JBEGML010000027.1:0-2592 GCA_041183145.1 Bacteroidota bacterium
TAATATCCAAGTGATTTCATCTGATCCAAACCATAAAGATTCCTTCCATCGAATATCACTTTTGATTTCATTCTGTTGCTGATTTGTTCAAATTCAGGAGTGCGGAAAACACTCCATTCAGTTGCAATTAACAATGCATCTGCTTCATCAAGTATGGCATACTGGTCTTGTCCAAAAGAAATTCTTTCCCCGAACAAATGTCTTACATTGTCCATCGCCTCAGGGTCGTATGCGCTGATACTCGCGCCATGTCGTAACAGCTCATTAATCAGATACAAGGCCGGCGCCTCTCTGATATCGTCGGTGTCGGGTTTAAAGGCTAAACCCCAGAGCGCAAACTTTTTCCCGCTGATGTTTCCCCCAAAGTAATCCAGTATTCTGGGTATCAATATCGTCTTTTGCTTTTCGTTAACCTGCATCACGGAATCCAGTATCCGGAATTCATAATTCACCTCGTTGGCGCTCTTAGCCAGTGCCTGCACATCTTTCGGAAAACAACTGCCACCATATCCGATGCCGGGGAATAAAAAACGCTTGCCTATACGGTCATCGCTGCCTATTCCGATTCTCACCATATCCACATCTGCACCCAGCTTCTCGCATAAATTGGCAATTTCATTCATGAAGGTGATCTTGGTCGCTAAAAAAGCATTCGCGGCGTATTTGGTGAGCTCTGCAGATTTTTCATCCATGAAAATGATCGGATTTCCCTGCCTGACATAAGGCTTGTAAAGTTCTTCCATAAGCTTGCGCGCGCGCTCAGAATTGCTGCCAATCACCACCCGGTCAGGTTTTAGAAAATCATCTACCGCAAAACCCTCCCTGAGAAATTCAGGATTCGAAACTACATCAAAATCAACCCGGCTGTTTTGCCTTATGGCCGCCTCTACCTTTGCCGCTGTTCCCACTGGCACCGTGCTCTTGTCTACGATTACCTTATAGTCTTTCATGATCTTGCCAAGCTGCCCGGCAACACCTAGAACATAGGAGAGATCGGCAGAACCATCTTCGCCTGGTGGGGTAGGCAAGGCCAGAAAAATAATTTTTGCATCTCTGATAGCTTCCTCAAGCTGAGTGGTGAAAACCAGACGCCCGGCTTTGATATTTCGGTGAAACAAAACATCCAGGTGGGGCTCATAAATGGGAACCACCCCGTTTTTCATTTTGTTGACCTTCTCTTCGTTGATGTCTACACAAATTACATGATTGCCTGTTTCGGCTAAACATGTTCCTGTAACCAAACCAACGTATCCTGTACCTACTACTGCAATATTCATGGGTTCTGTTTGTTTTTTAGTGATGATTATTTTACATATTCCAGCACCGTTTCGGTGATGTATCTCAAGGTGTCTTCATTCATCTCTGAGTGCATAGGCAGAGAAATAACAGAAGCGCAAAGTTTTTCAGTAACCGGGAAGTCTCCCTCCTTGTAACGTGGATCCTGGAATGCCTTCTGCATGTGTAAAGGAATGGGATAGTAGATCATGGCCGGAACTCCTTTGCTGCTTAAATAATCTCTTAGCGCCTGACGATCTACGCCGTGCAACTGTAGGGTATATTGATGAAACACATGATTGCTGTTGGCCGCCCTGAACGGTATGCTCAACTTCGGATTTCCTGAAAATGCCTTGTCGTAAAATGCTGCTGCTTTATTTCTTGCCGCTGCATATTCATCCAGCTTTCTCAGCTTTATACGAAGTATCGCCGCCTGCAGCGTGTCAAGTCTGCTGTTCACTCCAATCAAATCATGAACATACTGCACCGATTGCCCATGATTGGCAATCATTCTGATTTTTTTTGCCAGCTCTTCGTCTTGGGTAAATATTGCACCTCCATCTCCATAACAACCAAGGTTTTTTGAGGGAAAAAATGAGGTACATCCTATTGTGCCTATTGTACCCGCTTTGGCTTTTCTTCCTTCTGAAAAGGTGTAGTCTGCTCCAATGGCCTGAGCAGTGTCTTCTATCACATACAGCTTGTGCCTGCGGGCAATATCCATAATAGATTCCATATCGGCACATTGCCCGAATAGATGCACTGGCACTATGGCTTTGGTGCGCGCTGAAATCGCTTTTTCTATAGCCGATGGTACAATGTTGAAGGTTTTCGGATCTACATCCACCAATACCGGTGTTAATCCCAATAAGCCAATAACCTCTGCCGTGGCAACATAGGTGAAGTCGGCTGTGATCACCTCGTCTCCGGGCTTGAGGTCAAGCGCCATCATGGCAATCTGCAGGGCATCGGTACCGTTGGCACAGGTAATCACATGCTTCGCTCCAAGGTAGGCAGAAAGCTCGCTCTGAAATTCCTTTACGTCCGGACCATTAATAAAGGCGGTCTGCTCAATGACTTGTCCGATCGCGGCATCCACTTCGCTTTTGATATTCTCGTACTGGGTTTTAAGATCCACCATCTGGATCTTCTGGGGTATAGCTGTCATGATATTGAAAAATGCGCCCAAAGATAGCCAAGCCGCGGTAATCGGGCAAATGTCTAACTTTGAGCCATGTTAAGGCTATTTGTCGTCTTCATGGTATTGCTGCCCTCTATCTGCTGCGCACAGTCTAATAAGCCTGATTCTATTATCAG
>JBEGML010000028.1:0-2773 GCA_041183145.1 Bacteroidota bacterium
CCATGGAAGAAATTCAAAAAGAAAATATTTATTTCAAGTCACTGACTGGGGTCAGAGCGATAGCGGCCTACATGGTATATTTTCATCATTATAATCCGCTTGAAGCAAGCTATTCAAGCAGTATTGCCTGCGGAATGATCCGTGAGCTTCATATAGGAGTCACATTATTTTTTGTGCTAAGCGGATTTCTTATTGCGCACCGCTATTCCGGAATGAAAAATTTCAGCTTCAGAAACTATTTCATTAACAGAGTGGCTCGTATCTACCCGATGTATTTTATTCTTACCACCCTGACCTTTGTAATTATGGCGTTCTATCTACGGGATCCTGAATTCAGGCGACCGGCAGTGTATTTGATGAACATTACATTTTTAAAAGGATTTTTTGACAATTTAAAATTTACTGGAATCAGTCAGGGTTGGTCTTTATCGGTAGAAGAAGTATTCTACCTGACTGCACCGCTATTTTTTCTACTTATCAATCGTAATATCTGGAATTTAATATTGCAGCCATTTCTGCTGATTCTATTGGGTATTCTGCTTGTATATTTTTTTTCAGGTAGCACACAGAATATAATTTTCGGTGATATTGATTTCATGTTTAACTATACCTTTTTCGGAAGATGTACAGAATTTTTTATTGGCATTGGCCTTGCCCTTCTTCTCAGAAAGGAAAAACGAGAAACCAGTTTCAGATATTTCACCTACTTAGGTATTATAGCTATTGTTCTCTCAGTCTTTGGACTTTCAATCGTGCGTGGAGAACATGCCTTCGGCATAAACGACCCGGCGGGTAGGTTTATCAATAATTTCATACTTCCTCTGTTCGGTGTGTCCTTATTTTTCTTTGGACTCATCAGAGAAAACACACCGGTGTCAAACTTGCTGAGCAGCAAGCTTTTCATTTTACTTGGCAAAAGTTCTTACATTTTTTATCTCATCCACATAGGAGTTTTTTCTTTCGTTTTGCATAAGATAACTCATAATCTTGCCCTTCATTTTATTCTTATGAATGTGGTGTCAATCATACTCTTCAGATTTTTAGAGGAGCCTATGAATATGTACCTAAGAAAGAGGTTCAGAAAAAATCCATTGACTTCAGAAAAATCAAGATAGAACAACCCAAAATGTTAAAATTCATAGCTATCCTTATTCTTTTGCAGTACCTTTATAAGTTAATTATCCATAAAGCCAATGGCATGAAAAAAATATTTTTCTTCCTCTCTACCCTATTCTTTCCGCTTCTCTTGCATTCACAGCTACCTGAGAAGATGAGTTATCAGAGCATTATCAGAAACAGCAGCAATAATCTGGTCATAAACCAGACTGTATCGATACGAATACAAATTTTACAGGGCTCGATTAACGGTACCGCAGTATTTGTAGAAACCCATTCAGCGACAACAAATATAAACGGGCTTGCCTCCATTCAGATTGGAGGTGGCATCTTGGTATCGGGCAATTTTTCGGGTATCAACTGGGCTAATGGTCCCTATTTTTTAAAGACAGAAACAGATCCCGGCGGAGGGAATAATTATTCTATAAGCAGCACAAGCCAGCTTATCAGCGTGCCTTACGCCTTTATGTCGGGAAATGGAATACGTGGTGTCTCTTCAACGGGGCGACACTTTGTTTCTGGGAAATGGGTCTCACCTTATAGTACCGGGCATCTCGGCAGCTAACGGAACAGCATCATTTGATGGATCGCATAGTTGCGGTGCAGACAGCATACACAAGTCTTCGATTACTTATGGCAGCATGAATGATCAGGATGGAAATACATACCGAACCATAATCATTGGCACGCAAGAGTGGATGGCTGAAAATCTTAAAGCAAGTCATTACCGCAATGGAAGTCTTATTCCCATGGTAAGTTCCAATACAGATTGGCAGAATACAACAGGTGCAGCAGCGGCCTGGTATTCAAATGACAGCAATCAGTTTGCTTGTCCCTACGGAAAGTTATACAACTGGCAGGCGGTGAATGACCCTGCAAATCTTTGTCCATCGGGCTGGCATCTTCCCAGCGATCTCGAATGGAACATCATGGTCTCTACTATTGATCCTGCGCTCATATTGAATACTTATGGACCTCAGAGTGCATTTGCAGGTGGACAATTAAAAAGTGCTTCCTTACAATATTGGCTAAGTACGAATGCCTCAGCAGACAATGCGGCAGGATTTTCAGCCATTGGAGGCGGGTTCAGAGATGTAAACGGAAGTTTTAGCTCAATTCGTGATTTTGGTTTTTACTGGAGCTCAACACCTGACCTGCCTAACACCGCAATTTATCACAGCTTTTACAGCAGTTTCGATCAGGCCTTCAGAGATGGAGCAAACAAACAGGTTGGCATGTCGGTAAGATGTGTAAAGGATTGACATTAAAAACATCGGGGATAGGAAAACCTACAATAAAAACTGACAATAGGTCTACCTACATCAGCGTTCACGAAACTTCAAAACTTTTTAAGCAATACATTCTGAGGTTTTTGCTGCCTGCTTTAATACTGCTATCATCCTGCAAAACCCTTGATAAAGCCAGTATTCACGGCTTCAACAGTGGATTTTATGAAATGGAAGAAGATAAGATTAAAAGTAATGTTTTTGTAGACGTTCTTGAAGATTCAATTGGTATTTATAAACTCGAAAAAGCAGAAGTAAGTAACAATCGATACATGATGATTCCGCTTGGGGAATCAGATAGTTTGTTTGAGCGACCGATAATATTCAGGAAGCAAGGTCTTGACGTTGATCTCACCACCATACTTTTAAAA
>JBEGML010000029.1:0-4491 GCA_041183145.1 Bacteroidota bacterium
CGTTACCGATGAACCCTATACCATGGAATATCGGGTAAATGAAATCATTCGTGATGATGTTATCCGTATTGACTTCAGGCTGGGATTCAGAGTAGCTCCCCGAATCAATCTTATGTTCCGTAAGGTGGTTCAAGACATGGTGAAAAATCGTGAAGTCGATATTACCAGCCGGTATGAATCACTTAACAAAAACAATGTCATGGGTGATTTCAGATTCGTTGTTATGGAGAAGTTTTTGTCCAATGAAAACGAATTGCCTTTCTATGAGAAACTAATATTGAAAATTTATTTCTTTCTCAAGAGTATTTCACTTTCTGAAGAAAAAGCATTTGGCCTTGATACGAGTTCAGTCACAGTGGAAAAGGTTCCATTGGTTATCTCGCCACCTAAAGAGCTAAATCTCAAAAGAATATCGTGATTTTTCGGAATTTCTTATCTTCGTAATTCAGGTTTTTCTATGCCCGTATACCACCATTTGGGCCACTTTCCGGCCAAAAGACATACCGTTTTTCGCTCAGAAAACGGAAGTCATTATTATGAGCAACTTTTCGGAACAGAGGGTTTTCATGGCATGTCTTCTTTACTTTATCATGTCCATCGCCCAACTCAGGTAAAAGAAATCGTTTCTTCCCGAAACGTGCAGCCAGAAATTGCCATCGAAAAAAATATCAGAGCCATGCTTTTGAAGGGATTTGAAATAATCCCATCTGATGATTTCCTTGATTCAAGAACTCCTCTTCTGCTGAATTCTGATATCACAATCGGTCTTGCTGCTCCGAGGAAATCAATGACTGATTATTTTTACAAAAATGCAGACAGTGATGAGCTTCTGTTTGTACACAAAGGGAAAGGAGTGCTGCGTACATTTATGGGTAATATTCCTTTCGAATATGGAGATTACCTGATTATCCCGCGCGGTATGATATATCAGATTGATTTTGAAACAACCGATAATCGCCTTCTTTACCTTGAATCACAGTCACCCATTTATACCCCAAAAAGATACCGCAACGAGTTTGGACAGCTACTCGAACATTCTCCTTTTTGTGAACGTGATCTTAAGCTTCCTGCTCATCTTGAAACCTTCGACCAAAAAGGCAATTTCAGACTGATAATCCGAAAACAGCAAATGCTGCATGAACTGATCTATGCCAGCCATCCATTTGATGTGGTAGGTTGGGATGGTTATAATTTCCCTTTCGGTTTTTCTATCCATAATTTCGAACCAATCACAGGACGGGTTCACCAGCCTCCACCTGTTCATCAGACCTTTGAAACAAACACATTTGTGGTTTGCTCATTCTGCCCGCGCTTGTATGATTACCATCCTTCTGCAATTCCTGCCCCTTATAACCACTCTAATATTGATAGTGATGAGGTGCTGTACTATGTTGATGGTGATTTTATGAGTCGTAATAATATCGAACAAGGGCATATTACGCTGCATCCAAAAGGTATTCCCCACGGACCAGCCCCAGGGGCAATGGAACGTAGCATTGGTCAGAAAGATACTGTTGAACTGGCAGTTATGATTGATACCTTCAAACCACTCATGATTACTAAACAGGCTCTCGGAATTGATGATGGTAAATACTACCAAAGTTGGGTTGGTTAATTTTCGTAAAGATGAAAGTTCACATTGCCTTTCTTTTATTTTTTTCGATGCTACTTTCTCTGTTTTCATGCAAGAAATGCTATGAGTGTCAGAAAAAAAATTTTTGTAGCACTTGCGAGAATCTTTCAACAGGCCAATCGAGTGTTATATGTTCAGAATCCTTCTCCAGCCTTGATTCTTATCAGAGCGCAATTAATCTCGCAAAATTTGATGGCCCTTGTACGGAAAGAGCTGCCAACCCTGAAAATAAAGAAATCTGCGGATCTCGAAGTATAGTTGGAAGTGCACTCCTGGAGTCTGATAAAACCCAACTTGAATTCGAAGGATTCGACTGTAACTTAAAGTAAAACAACCCATGGAACACACAACAGGACACGTCATACCGGTTATCTATCCTCATGCCGGAGATTTTTTGCCATTGAATGGTACTGATCATGTCGAATTTTATGTCGGTAATGCCAAACAAGCTGCTCACTTTTACAAAACGGCATTTGGTTTTCAGTCTCTAGCCTATGCAGGTCTTGAAACCGGATTGAAAGACAGAACTTCCTATGTTCTTCAGCAAGGGAAAATCAGACTTGTTTTAACAAGCCCTTTGAATTCAAGCTCGCCCATCAATCAACATATTGTTAAGCATGGTGATGGAGTAAAAATAATTGCTCTTTGGGTCGATGATGCTACAAAATCTTTTCAGGAAACTGTCTCACGCGGTGCCAGGCCTTTTTTAGAGCCCCAAACGGAAAAAGATGAATTCGGATCCATAGTAAAGTCTGGAATCTATACATACGGAGAAACTGTTCACCTTTTTGTTGAAAGAAGCAACTATCAAGGCCCTTTTCTTCCGGGTTATAAAAAATGGCACTCTGATTTTAATCCTCCTGAGGTTGGATTAAAATTTGTAGACCACATGGTCGGTAACGTGGGTTGGAATGAAATGAATACCTGGGTAGATTTCTACGAAAAGGTTATGGGTTTTGTAAATCTGCTCTCCTTTGATGACAAGACCATATCTACAGAATACTCTGCACTGATGAGCAAGGTGATGAGCAATGGTAATGGTAGAATTAAATTTCCAATAAACGAACCTGCTGAGGGAAAAAAGAAATCTCAGATTGAGGAGTATATAGATTTTTACGAGGGTCAGGGGGTTCAACATTTGGCTCTTGCTACCGATAATATTATCTCAACAGTTACCGAACTTCGGGCTCGTGGTGTCGAATTTCTAACTGTTCCTCAATCATATTACGATGAGGTTCTTCAGCGGGTTGGTAAAATAGATGAGAACATTAAATCTCTTGCCGAGCTTGGTATACTTGTAGATCGGGATGACGAAGGATATCTTCTTCAGATTTTCACAAAGCCGGTTGAAGACCGCCCAACCTTGTTTTATGAAATCATCCAAAGAAAGGGTGCTCAATCCTTTGGTGCCGGTAACTTTAAAGCATTATTTGAGGCAATTGAACGCGAACAAGCAAGAAGAGGAACCTTGTAACGTTTCGCCTCGTCTATTAAATTTCCCCTTCAGGGATTATCGTTTTTGCTTGTGCTTTTGCTTGTTTTCTTGTCAGTCGCTATAGGGCCTGTCTTGGTATCTTTGGATTTTTGGGTCGGATCCTGAGGCTTAACAAAGAAAATAGGCCTGATTGTCTGCATGAGTTTTTTGACGGCATCATCATTTGCATACTTCTTTTGAGCCTTTGCAAGATTAGCGGGGAAGATCTTGCCGGAAAATGGGTTGTTTCTAATTCTGCTTCGTAAATAATTGTCGAGCTTCTGGTCTGTTGTTTTACCCGCAATCTGTGTCGCTTTTGTTTTTATTTCCGGTTTTTTCAACTCTTCACTTACGGTCTTTAACAAAGACACATATTCTTCCTTTTTTAAATCCGGAGCGGAACGGGCAAGTTTCAAGTAGTAAAAATACTCTGTGGTGTAAAAAATTTTGTTCTCCTCAGCAGCCTTGGCAGGATTTAAAGCCAAATCAACATCATTAAATATTTGGCTTCTTTCACAAATACTTACAGAATCAAAGTCGATTCCCGAATAATCAAGACGTCTGTAGGTAATGGTTCCTGCACTATCCTTCTCGTAAATTAGAAATCCTGATCCGTCCTTTTCGTTTGAAACAAACTTCTTGGTCGGATAACGTTGAACATATCTAAGAGATAATTTGGTTGGATCCGAATTGTATATATGCACAGAATCATCCATAACCTGAATTACACGAAATTTCTTTCCGTCGCTCTGGCTGGTCCACATTTGATGAAAATCTGGCTTTTCTTGGGAGAAACTTTGAAGAAAGCTGAAAAGAATCAATGAAAGAATAAGTGCTCTCATAGTTAAATTTTCAGGTAAAAATATAAAAAAGAAACTCCTGCCAATGCTACCGCCAGGAAAGTTATACACAGCAGATTTATGTATTCTAAACCTGTCCCAACTTTATCATATTGGCTCTTCCTCTGTCCTTCATCGGAATACTGGCAATGTGAATTAAAAGGTCATTTTCTTTAACCAAGGATTCCCGCTTTAGAATTTCTTTTACCTCATGAATAGTATTATCGGTACTTTCATAACGATCGTAATAAAATCCCCTTACTCCCCAAACCAAATTTAAGGTGTTAAGCAACTCAGGATTGTCTGTGAAGATGAAAATATTGGCTTTCGGTCTGTGGCTGCTTAATTTAAATGCTGTATACCCGGAATTGGTCATGCTCACAATTCCTCTGGCTCCAGAATAACGCGCCATACTGCATGCATTAAAGCAAATGGAATCTGAAATAAAAGTCTGATTCCGTAAGGATGGAGGTTGCTCTTTGTAATAGATGGAGTCGTTTTTTGATTCTACTGCCTGCACAATTTTACTCATTGCCTGAATAACC
>JBEGML010000030.1:0-5313 GCA_041183145.1 Bacteroidota bacterium
AGCACCATCTTTCATGAGGATTGTGCTGATAAAGAAATCCTGCGGCAGGTCTAACGACTCTGAAAAACCTGAAATCTTCGTTCAAATCGCCCATATAATGCGCACCTCCTAACCAAAAACCAATTTCGGAATGTTTCAGGAACTTTTGGGAATAGACCAATCCAGGGGTCATCCCCAAAAAAATCAGCAATATGAGCAGTGAGTATTTATTTGAGCTCTTCAAGAACTTTTTTTGCTTTTTCATTTCCGGGTTCAAGCTCAGCAACCTTTAACCAAGTCTCTTTTGCTTTAACTTTATCTTTCAGCTTGTAATAGTGATAGCCCAAGTAGCTGTATGCTTCTATAAGGTCTTTCGTTGACTTGGCCGGATCTGTAACTTTCGAAATGAATGTCTCATAGTGCGGTTTTGCTAACCATGAAGCTGATTCAGGGTCTAGCTGGGTACTGGCTTTGGCTCTCCATAAATAACCTGTTGCAAGATTTGGCTGAAGTTCTGTCACTTTTTTAAAACAAGAATCCGCATTTGCAAAATCTTTGATCTGGTAATGAGCTCTTCCCATAGCGAACCAGTCATTGGTGGTGGCTTGTTTTAAAGCTACTTTTATTCGGTAATAATTTATTGCCTCTGCATGCCTTTTGAGTTTGGATGAGCTTGAGGCAAGGTCTGAGTACAACTCAACCTTTGTGGAGTCTATTGCCAGTGAGGTCTTGAAATCTTCCACGGCCAGTGAATCTTTACCGGTTTTAGCGAACAATTTGCCACGATATTCATAATCTGAAGCAAGAATCGGAGTTTTTTCATTCTCTGCTCTGGAAAAAAATCTGTTGATGTATTTCATTCCGCTGGCAAAATCCCCTTTAGCAAGATCTCCTTTCTCAAAATACGAATACGCCATAAGTCTGTTGATGTAATTTTTTGAAGTATCCAGCTTTTCAATTTGAGAAAATTCTGCGATGGCTTCCTCATAGTTTTTGTTCAGAAACAAAAATGAGGCATAGCGGATTCTTGCACTCGTGAGATTGCCGCTAAGATCGAGGTAGCGGCGGTATTTCTGCTTTGCAGCTTCATATTTTTTTGCCATATAATAAATCTCTCCCTGCTCACGGTAGGCCGGTGCAAAACTGCTGTCTATTTTGGCTGCTTCCTGGTATTTTTCAAGTGCGAGGGTGTAGTTTTTAGACCTTCCGTATAATTGCCCTTGTCTAAGAATGGCTTTTACTGAGTTTTTGTCAAGATCTTTGGCTTTGTTGTATTGAGCAATCGCAGCATTGCCATCGTTCTTCTCAGCATAAACGTCTCCCATCTGTATGTAGATTTCCGGATTTTTTGGATCGAGCTTCGCAGCCTCATTCAATAATATCATGGCTCTGTCAAGATCTTTAATCTCAGACTTTATAAGGGCTTCTGCCATCTCAATACGAACAGATGAAGATTTTGGATCCATCAGTTTGGTAGCTGTTGCAAGGTGCGCATCGGCAGCAGTTTTGTTTTTTCGGTTGAGTTCTACACGGGCAAGCCCAATGTGGTTTAAAGGGAGATTTGGATTTTTTTCTACTCCAATTTTGTACATGAAATAGGCAGAATCCTGATCACCTGACTTGAAGTAGTTTTCTCCAAAAAAATAGCTGGCTTCTCCGTTGGAAGGTTGTGCAGTCAAAATTTGTCTGAATTGTCTGGCTGCTGTTTCAAACTGTTCATTCTCCGTTAGCTTTTTTGCTGAGCTAACATCCTGCGCAAGGGTAGTTTCTATGAACAGACCAAGGATAAGGAGGGGAAGAAAAAAGAAATTAGATGGACTCATAATTTGAAAATAGGGTGCAAAATTAGGCAAAGCGCTCGATTTCTACTTGATTCTGATAATTCTGACCGGCATATTCGAAGGTATCATGCCTTGTAATTTTATCATCCTTTGTCCTTTTTCCCCTGCAACAAAGGAAACAAATCCGGTTCCAAGACCTGCTCGGGTTTGTCTGTTTATCATAAAAACATCGCGGGTAAGCGCATACTCGCCTGTTGCCACGTATGCCTGATAAGGTTTATAACAGCCAGCCTCTGTTTGGATTCCGGCAACCTTTATTTTTTTTAAAATGGTCTGTGAAAGGGTATCGTCTTTGTCGCTCACCCAACTGACGCCAATTATTCCAATAGCATCCCGATTTTTACTCACATAGTCTATGACCTCAAGGTTGCCATTTGCGGCGAAGCAACCTTTCCCCGGAGCCTTTATGCCGGCCAGTTCGCTCATAAACCTTGCATTAGCCGAACCCTGGTTATCAAAAACCACAACGGGCGTATTTTTGCTGGAGGGCCATAATGCCGTTTCACCGCTAATAAATCCTTTCAGTGTTTCCAAAGAAATGCATGAGTCAATATTTTCGGGATGAATAATAAGGGCCAGTGCGTCTTTCGCAATTTTGGTCGTTTTGGGGAATATGTTCCGTCCGGAAAATGCTCTTTTTTCAGTCTCTGTTAGTTCTCTGTTAAGCACGGCCACTTTACTGCTGTCTTCAAGTAAGTCTTCAAGTGCTTGATTCTCCGATTTGTAACTAACATTCACTTTGGCATTTGGGTAAAGTTGACAAAAAGTATAAATCTGATTCTCGAAAATTAACTTGTAAGATTCATCAACAGAAATACGCACAATTCCTGAAGTTGGCGTATCGTCGTTTTGCTCAGTCTGATCAGGGGTGTCATGGGAGCAGGAGATAACACAAGTCAGGAGTGAAAAGACCGTCAGGCCGGAAAAAATTAAGTTGAGTGGTTTGTTCATGTATCCATAACGATATCAAGTGCAAAAAAACTTCAAATACAGAACTTGTTTGTTGAAAATTTGTTAATTACCCTAAAGAAGTCAAACTAAAAGACACTCACAGCAGCAATTAATACCTTTTTTAGGGTATATTTGCGACTTCAATTTAGAACCTTTCTAAATAATTAAAAAATGATCAGCGTTTCAGAATCAGCAAGATTGCATGCACAGGAGCTCATGAAAGCCGAGAATTCGCCTGAGGGCACTTTTATTCGGGTTGGTGTCGAGGGCGGCGGGTGTTCCGGACTTTCCTACAAACTTGAATTTGACCATATGCTCAAAGAAGGGGATCAGGTCTTTCAGGACAAGGACATTAAAATTGTGGTAGACAAGAAAAGTTTTCTTTATCTCATTGGAACTGAACTTGATTACACGGGTGGCTTGAATGGTAAGGGTTTTGTCTTCAACAACCCCAATGCCTCCAGAACTTGTGGCTGCGGAGAAAGTTTTTCGGTGTAAGAAATTTATACATGGCAGAAGAATCAAATCAAATTCTGGAGGAGATAACATCCTCAGAATACAAACATGGATGGTGGACAGATATTGAAACTGAAACCGCGCCAAAAGGTCTTAATGAAGAGGTTATCAGATTTATTTCCTTAAAAAAAAACGAGCCTGAATGGATGCTGGAATATCGTCTAAAGGCATTTGCTCATTGGAAAACACTCAAGGAGCCTCGCCATTGGCCCTATTTGAAATACCCTGAAATTGATTTTCAGGACATCATTTATTACGCAGCTCCTAAGCCTAAAAAAACCCTGAACAGCCTTGATGAGGTTGATCCCGAACTGCTAAAAACTTTCGAAAAGCTCGGCATTTCGCTCGAAGAACAAAAACGGCTTTCAGGAGTGGAATCAAGAATTGCCGTAGACGCAGTTATTGACAGCGTTTCAGTTAAAACTACCTTTAAAGAAACTCTGGCTGAGAAAGGCATTATTTTTTGCAGTTTCAGTGAAGCGGTCAGAGAACATCCTGACCTGGTGCGTAAATACATGGGAACGGTTGTGCCTTATAACGACAACTACTATGCTGCTTTGAATTCTGCAGTTTTTTCTGACGGCTCTTTCTGTTACATTCCAAAGGGAGTGCGCTGTCCGATGGAACTAAGCACTTACTTTCGTATCAATGCCTCGGGAACAGGACAGTTTGAGCGTACTTTAATTGTTGCAGATGAGAATGCTTATGTCAGCTATCTGGAAGGTTGTACAGCTCCAATGCGCGACGAAAATCAGCTCCATGCCGCAGTGGTAGAAATTTTTGCACATAACAATGCTGAGGTCAAATACAGCACAGTACAAAACTGGTATCCGGGTGACAAAGATGGAAAGGGCGGGGTATACAATTTTGTCACTAAAAGGGGAATTTGTTTCGGAGACCGAAGTAAAATAAGCTGGACTCAAGTTGAGACGGGTTCTGCGATAACCTGGAAATACCCATCAGTTATCCTAAAAGGCAATGAATCTGTTGGTGAGTTTTACTCGGTAGCGGTTACCAATCATCATCAACAGGCCGATACCGGTACTAAAATGATTCACCTGGGTAATAATACGCGCAGCACCATTATCTCTAAAGGGATCTCAGCAGGTAAAAGCAACAACAGTTATCGAGGACTTGTGCGTATTTCCAAAGGCGCAAGAAATGCGCGCAACTTTAGTCAGTGTGACTCCATGCTCATGGGCAGCGAATGCGGTGCTCATACTTTTCCCTACATCGAAATCAAGGATTCTTCAGCGGTAGTTGAGCATGAGGCCACAACTTCTAAAATCGGTGAAGACCAGATTTTCTATTGTAATCAAAGAGGTATCGATACAGAAAAGGCTGTTGGCCTTATCGTGAATGGATACTGTAAAGATGTACTTAACAAGCTTCCGATGGAATTTGCAGTCGAAGCACAAAAACTTCTTGCCATAAGCCTTGAAGGATCGGTAGGATAAACTTATTACCATGAAAGAAACATTAATTTCAATTGAAAACCTGCATGCCGGGGTAAGCGATAAGGAAATTCTCAAAGGATTTTCCCTTAAGGTGCCTAAAGGTGAAGTCCATGCTATCATGGGTCCGAACGGATCAGGTAAAAGTACGCTCGCTTCTGTTTTGGCCGGACGTGAAGATTATGAGGTAAGTGCCGGTAAGGTTATTTTCAATGGAAAAGATTTGCTTGAAATGTCGCCTGAGGTGCGGGCACGAGAAGGCTTATTTCTGGCGTTTCAATATCCGGTCGAAATTCCGGGTGTTAGCAACATCAATTTTTTGCGAACCGCACTCAATGAAATCAGACATTACCGAAATGAGGCTCCTATGGACGCGAGCTCTTTCCTCAATCGTGTGAAAGAAAAGCAGGCCTTGGTGGAGTTGAAAGGTAGTCTTGCAAACCGCAGTGTAAATGAAGGGTTCAGTGGAGGAGAGAAAAAGAGAAATGAAGTCTTTCAAATGGCGATGCTCGAGCCGGTAATGGCCATACTCGATGAAACTGATTCAGGTCTTGATATTGATGCTCTAAGAA
>JBEGML010000031.1:0-7523 GCA_041183145.1 Bacteroidota bacterium
GGTATGGTCTTGCTATTCTTTATTGTTATTCACCCTAATTTCTAACTCATATTCTAAGATGGGGTGTCTGTATTTGTTTGTTTGCTTCAAATTATCATTATCTGACGGTCTTTTTTTAATCACACCAATTTTGCCTAAGTTAAACATTTGATTTTTGCGCTAACATTTAGCTTCAGTCTCTACTAATATATCTTCGGTTCATCACTTTTCGCAACTTTTACATTCGGTGTTGAAAATTACATAAATCGCTACTTAATGCGTGTTTTTAACCTTATTATATCACTCAATTTGTCTGTTTTATGCCGTTTAATTCTGACTTCAGTAAAGTTTGCTAACCTAAATTCACTTGCCTAAGTTAACATTGTGATGTGAATAGAATTGTTCTTTTGTTTACGTTAAATCTGCTCATTCCGTAAATTTGTTTCCATGGCAAAAATCCGCGTAGGAATACTTTTCGGCGGTTCCTCCCGGGAAAGAGAAATTTCTTTCGCCGGTGGAAGAACCGTATTTGATAATCTCGATAAATCTCTTTTTGAACCGATTCCGCTGTTTCTTGATAGTCTCGGGCAACTTATCAGGTTAGATTGGCAGTATCTCTATAAAGGTACTATCCGTGATTTCTATCCCCCCGTAAAATTTCTGCCCCACTCCAGGTTTGGTTTTCAGGTTTATGCAGAAAGCATCGCGACGGAAATCAAATCTGCCTCTGAAATGGCCAATACTGTCGGAAGTACTATTTCCTGGATCGACCTGAAATCAACACTCGATTTTGTTTTCCTTTGCCTTCATGGTCCTGATGGTGAAGATGGCCGCATTCAGGGTATTCTCGAATTCTATCGCATCCCTTATTCGGGTTCCGGTATATTCGGATCTGCTGCGGGTATTCATAAAGGTCGTCAAAAACAACTCATGTCTGACATGGGATTTGATACACCGCCGTTTGTGATTATTTCCCGAACCGAATGGATTGATAAGCCCCATTCTGAATTATTTGAGAAAATAATCCTGAAAGTATCTTTCCCGCTTGTTGTTAAATCTGCCCGTCAGGGTTCGTCAATAGGTGTTACGGTGCTTAAAAACAATGATCCATCTGAGTTTTCCAATGCTGTGGATCACGCTCTTTTTATCCGAAAAATTAATACTTTCGATTTTCATCATAAAAACAGAGATCAGCAACTTGAATTGGTCAGACATCTTTGCGATATTAGGGAAGGTTTAGGCCTTCCGATTTTGATCCTGCACAAAGGGCAATCAGAGAGAATTCATCACCCGGATGGTCTTTTTAATATACTCTCTCAATCATCAACAGATGAGATTATAACGCTACAGGCCGAAGATGCAGAAACCGAGGTGGTTATTGAAGGATTTATTGATGGCAGAGAGTTCTCCTGTATCGTCGTTGACAATGAATTGCCAAATGGGAATACTGTTCCCCTGGCGCTGCCACCCACCGAAATTCGCAAGGGCGGACAGATGTTCGATTATAGGAGTAAATATCTGCCAGGTCTGGCTCGAAAGGTAACTCCGATAGACCTCCCTCAGTCCGAAATTGAACGTATCGCCAAAGAGGCTGAAAAACTTTATGCTGCGCTTGGCTTCGAAGTATATGCCCGTATTGATGGCTTCTACGGAAAAAATGGTCAAATCTATCTCAATGATCCGAATACGACATCGGGTATGATGCCCAGCTCTTTTTTCTTCCATCAGGCCGCTGAAATTGGCTTAAATCCTTCTAAATTTCTTACGTTTATTATCAGGGCATCTCTGGCAGCCCGCGTACGTTCACTGAATGCTCAGCTAAATGTCCTGCTGAAACGTCTCGATCATCTTATCGACTTACAATCTCAAAATAAAACCCAAAAAATTAAAGTAGCTGTTATTTTAGGAGGATACTCTTCTGAACGACATATTTCCGTGGAAAGCGGAAGAAACATCTACGAGAAACTTTCCTCCTCGGAAAAATATCAGCCTATACCCGTTTTTCTTACCGGTGATGCTCATAATTTTCGTCTCTTTAATATTCCGGTAAATATTCTGCTCAAAGACAATGCTGATGACATTCGCGATAAGGTCCTAAACTTTCATGAACATCCTGCGCTGGCCTCTATACGATTACAAGCAACAAACATTACCTCAAATTATGCTGGCTTAACGGCGCTTAGTAAACCCGAAGAATGGAGTTTCGATATTCTGAAACGTGAGGTAGACGCCGTATTTATCGCTCTGCATGGCCGTCCCGGTGAGGATGGAGCTATTCAGAAAAAACTTGAAGAGGCGGGTTTGCCTTACAATGGTAGCGGAGTACAAAGCTCATCAATTACCATTAATAAATTCATCACAAATGAAATGCTAAAGGCAGCAGGTTTGTCTGTTCCTGCTCATCTTCTGGTAAGTCAAATGGATTGGCAAAATCGCCCTCATGAAATCCTGTCGGAAGTGGCCTCACTTTTAAAGTACCCTCTCATCGCAAAACCTGTGGATGACGGCTGCAGCTCTGCAGTACGAAAAATAAAAAATGAAGAGGAACTCAATGCATTCGCATCACTTATCCTTCGGGATAAACCCGAACCTAATTCCGCTTTATTGAATTTACTTAAAGTGAAAGAGAATGAGGAATTCCCACAGAAGAAGGAGTTTTTACTGGAAGAGCTAATTCGTCCCGAAGGTGCTAAGCATTTTCTTGAAGTCACCGGTGGGCTTCTTACTCGTTTCAACAAACAAGGGGCGCTTGAATATGAAGTTTTTGAAGCATCTGAGGCCCTTGCAGGTGGTGAGGTTCTTAGTCTTGAAGAGAAATTTCTTGCCGGCGAAGGACAAAATATAACGCCGGCCAGATATTCAGGTGATGAAACAGCAAGGGCTTACATCAGTGCTCAGGTTAAAGATCAGCTTGAGCGTGCAGCCAGAGCTCTTCATGTGGAGGGCTACGCTCGCATTGATGCTTTTGTCAGAGTTTATAAGGATAATAGGGCGGAGGTTGTATTTATTGAGGTAAATTCGTTGCCAGGTATGACGCCCGCAACTTGCATTTTCCATCAAACGGCTATCCAGGGTTACAAACCCTTGGATTTCATAGACCATATCCTAACCTTCGCAGAACAACGTAACAGGCACAAGTAAATCATATGATTGAATTTCTGAAGTCTAAATCTTTTGCAAAAAATTTCGCTATCGCTGTTGTTTTGCATGTGGCAATAATTTGGGGCGTATTGCGTTATGTTGCCAATTATACCCAGCACGGTCAATACATAGTGGTACCGGATTTACGAGGCCTCAGTTTGAAACAGGCCGAGGATAAAATAAAAAACCTGAAACTGGAGTTTATTATTGTAGATTCTGTCTTTGCACCTGACAGCAAAAGAGGTACGGTTATTGAACAAAATCCATCTCCGGGCGTGAATGTCAAAGAAAATCGCACTCTCTATCTTACGATGAATGCTTTTAACCCTCCTAAGGTTAAACTGCCTAACATGATTAACCAGTCTCTCAGGCAGGCTAAGGGAATGCTTGAAACCTACGGGCTAGAGGTCGGTAACCTCAAATATGTACCTCATTTTGCGAAAGACGCGGTGCTGAAGGTGCTTTACCGCGGACGTGAAGTTCAGCCCGGATTCTCTGTGGTGCATGGAGAAAAAATTGATCTTGTCTTGGGTGATGGAATAGGAGGAGAAAAAATTTCTTTACCTGATTTTCGTGGAATGTCAAGGAGGGAAGTGCTTAATTTGCTTGATGAACTTACCCTGGTGCCCGGTGCCGAAGTCTTCGATAACTTGTCAGGCGACAGTAATTCCGCTAAAGTATACCGTCAGGTTCCTGAATGGCGCGAAGGAGCTGAAATACAACAGGGTAGGAGCATTGATCTCTTTTATGGGAAACGTGCCGAAACAGATACAACTCAAACCGAAGAAGAATGAGGAATCTTTTTCTGTCACTACTGTTTTTTTTCGTTGTTTCTCTTTTTCAAAAAGGTATAGCACAGGAACAAATTTTTCCGCTTAATGCAAATCCGGAAATCTTTCGAACTCAAATCGCTCAACAAAAAATATTATACCCGAACCTATTCTTCTGGTTTGAACAGAGAACAGTTCCTTTCATAGATGATTTTACTTCTTCAAAATATGCCGTTTACGATTCTTCATTCTATCCTCAAACAAACAAAAGTGATACTTCCTGGGTAAGTTTTAAAGTGAATGGCAGCACGCCGGTCGTCTCTCCCCCCGCAGATTCTATTTTCGGTTTTATGTACTCCCCATCTTACACATATTCCTGGAACAGTGCCACTTCTTCGGTTGATTCCATTCAACAACCTTCCCTGAATATTACGTTTTATGAACGTAAAGACTTACCATCCAAAACAACATCGTCTCTAACGCTATGGAGTATGTATGAAAGACCTGTCTTTGACGCCAATGGTGTTATCATCGACTCCGATACTATTCCTCCTGATACAATTATTCAACTTAATGCCGCAAACATACACTTCGTAAAAATACCTCAAGGAATCTGTAATTGGGCATCACGTGATGCCTACATTAACAGAAACATGGGGGTAAATCCACCGTCTTACGGTGTGATGACTTTCGATGGTTTGGATTCTGTAGGTCTTCCATACAATTTCATTCCTGCCTCTTATGATCTCGCTGACCAACAAATCTCAGTTCCCTTTGATCTGAGCACTGCGGGTGATTCAGTGTGGTTTACTTTCTTTTGGCAACCTCAAGGTTATGGTAATTCACCTGAGCCTGAAGATTCTATTCAGCTCGAATTTCAAAGTGAGGAAAAAGACTGGATCAGGGTATGGGGAAAAACAGGTCGTACCATTGATTCAGACAGCACTTTCGTACGTGAAGATATCCTAATTAATGATACTCTGCTTTTGACAAAAGGCTTCCGATTCAGATTTCGCAACTGGGCAACTCTATCCGGTAATGTGGATCACTGGAATATTGATTACATAAGAATCGACGCAGATAGCGCCTTGCGCGATATCACTATGCAATCTCAAGGTCTTTCAATATACAGTAGTATCTCACAAATACCTTATAATCAATATTCCCCCTCTGTCTTCACTCCTGATAGAATATCTAATCGGGTCAGAAATCTCGGCCAATCTTCAGTAAACGTCGATTATAGTTTCCGTGTTATGGATTACGGAGGTACCGTCTACAACTCCATAAGCGTAGGTAACGTAGACTTTAACGCAAATTCTGTCAACTCCTGCAATAACTGTAATCAAATTTTGAATCCTTTAGTCGGAAATAGTTTCTCTCTCCCTGAAACAACCCGATGCGCCAAGTATTCCATCATACACGTTGTGAGAAATGTAAGTGCTGAAAATAATCGGTCTAATGATACCTTAATCTATACCCAGGCTTTTACAGATTGTTATGCCTATGACGATGGCTCTGCCGAAGCAGCCTATGGAATAACCAGCCCTTATGCTCAAATGGCTGTCCGCTATGATGCACTTCGCGCTGATACCATAAAGGCGCTACGTATTTATTTTAATCCTATGGTCGAGGATGCCCGTCCTTACCAGTTCACCATTGTTATATGGAATGAAGATTCAAACGGCAAGCCGGGCTCCGAATTATACCGAAGAAGCACTACCTACAATCCCTCATACGGAAACGGAATTAATGGCTTTGTCGATTATCCTATTGATGACGCTACTGTAATTCTCAGCGGTAAATTTTTTGTAGGTCTTGAGCAAATATCTCCTTCTCCACTCAATATCGGTCTTGATCGTAATACCAACTTCCGCTTACAACAGTATTACAGAAGTGCCGGTACATGGTTTCAGACTCAGTTCGACGGATCCTGGATGATCAGACCTGTTTTTGAAAGCTGTCCTTTTGATGTGCTTGATATTAAAGAAAGTTATATTAACGAATTTGATTTTCGTTTTTTTCCTAATCCTGCTAACTCTGAAATTCAACTTTCTTTGCCTCCCGGTAAATACTCTATCGAGGTGTTTTCCGTTCTCGGTGGTAAGGTTTTCTCAGGTTCTTTTTCTGATAGTGAAAGTTTAGATATTTCCTTTTTATCGGCAGGATTATATTTCATACGGGCATCCGGTACTCAGGGTGTTCTGAATGGGGCCTCACGATTACTAATTGCTCGCTAATGATTGAAGAACCTGGGTTATCATCTCTCCCGGATGAGGATGAAGAAGGTGATGCCGGCCTATTTGAACATTTTCGTCTTGTTGTTGATAAGGGTCAGGCAATGTTGAGGGTTGACAAATTCCTCAACGAAAAAATGGCTAATGTCAGCCGTACCCGAATTCAGTCTGCAGCAGAGGCAGGTAACCTTCTGGTCAATGATAATACAGTAAAACCAAATTATAGGGTTAAGCCCGGTGATTGTATTTCTGTTGTTTTTCCCCATCCTCCAAAAGATACCAGAATTTATCCTGAAGACATCCCTCTGGAGGTTGTCTTTGAGGATAATGATATCCTCATTATAAATAAACCAAATGGTTTGGTTGTTCATCCCGGTGCAGGAAACTGGTCAGGAACTTTGGTAAACGCTCTCGTGTTTCGCTATCATGATCTGCCATTGTATTCGTCTGATGAACCCCGCCCGGGTCTAGTACACCGTATTGATAAGGAAACAACAGGCCTGCTACTTATAGCAAAGTCTGAATCAGCATTGAATAAACTGGCAAGACAATTTTTTGAAAAAACAGTTGAACGTACTTATTGGGCACTTGTTTGGGGCGATCTTGAAAATGATCGCGGTACCATAATTGCTAATATTGGCAGAAAACCCGGTCTGCGAAAAACACAAGCGGTATTTCCCGATGGGGAAGGAGGTAAACCTGCAATAACTCACTACGAGGTGTTGGAACGCTTTCATTATGTTACTCTGGTGGCTTGCAAACTTGAAACCGGCAGAACACATCAAATTAGGGTGCACTTTAAACATATAGGACATCCTCTATTCGGTGATCTGGACTATGGCGGTAATCAGGTTCTTAAGGGCACCCTGTTCAGTAAATACAAATCTTTTGTTGAGAATCTGTTTGATTTATTGCCACGACAGGCTCTGCACGCTAAGACTCTGGGGTTTATTCATCCCTCCAATGGTAAAAAAATCAGTTTCGATTCAGATTTACCTGATGATATGCAGCAAGTTATATCCAAATGGAGACGATATATTAATTCCAGAAATGAAAGTGCATGAAACTTTCCGCAATATCAAGCTTGGTAAGCGCTATTATAATGCCGGTTCCTCTACTCTTGTTCATCAGAGAGCTCGCTGATTAAAAAGTCTTCGTCCGAATAAATTAATTTTCCCGGACTCTCCATCTCTTTTTCAAACGTTTTCCTTAAAATCACAATGGCATTACATTTTCCTTTCATCAATATTTTTTGATTGTTCATGTCTTTTATTTCCTCATTACTTAATGACCAACCATATCTGCCTGTGTAAAACATCGCACATGGATTCAATCCTCCGTTTATGACAACAGGTGATTGAATATCCAAACTATCGAGCTTATCAGCTAGCCCTTCAAG
>JBEGML010000032.1:0-3617 GCA_041183145.1 Bacteroidota bacterium
GAATTGATCAATTGAAAAAATTTATGCCTGAAGCGCTAGAATATTATAAAAATTATAAGAAATAATACTTAATAATTAGCCAATTCTTATTGGTGCAACGATAAAAATCACTAATATTTAGGTAACTTTGCCGTCCTGCTAAAGTTTTGCCTATGTCAGTAACCATGTTCGATAAGCTACAGTTGGCGGATGAAAAAAATTTGCTGATTCAGGGACTTCCATCCTCAATCGAAAAACAATTCAGCAAGCTCTCTTTTGCAAAAAATGTCACCCCTTTATTAAAAAGCCGTAAAATTGATTTTGCGTTGGTTTTTGCAGTTAACGAGACGCAACTCAATGGTATACTGAAAGATGTAATGCCTTCCTTAAAGGAAAATACTAAGTTTTGGGTGGCTTATCCAAAGGTTACTTCCAAGATTGTTACGGACTTAAATCGTGAATCCAGCTGGAATCAGCTGACAGGATCAGGGTACGAAAGCATTGAAAGAATTGAGCTAGACCATGTTTGGAGTGCATTGCGCTTTACACGCTGTGAGTTAGCGGTTGTTAACGGATAATCACGCTTCCTGAACTCCGACCCAATTCTCTTTCCATTTGTTTTAAATGTTCGTGCGTTTGCAAGAGTATCTGTAATTCTTCGGGACTGTGCTGTTTTTCCATATCCTGCTGATTTTCCAGTAGCATCCTTTTAATTTTCCTCAGTTTTAAATAATGGATAGCAGAACTAATTGCTTCAGGGGTTCGGTCTTCCTCGGCATTGAGGTAGGTGAGTAGTTCCTCTGAATTATCGGCAGAGACCGTTTGCATAAAGTCTTCAAAAGACTTTTCAAAAAGTCGGGACTGATAGCCGCTGTTTTGACTGAATTCTTTTTTCCAGCGTTCACTTTCTTCGTAGGGGAACTGCAGCAAGGAGACGGCCAGGGTGCTTAGCTGATGATCCTGGTGATGAACAAAATAATTGGTGCCGCCCGGGGAAGCGCCCTGACGAACCAGCTCCCTGTAAGCTTCGAGTAATTTTCTTACTTCATTGTTCTCTATCAGACTTTCATCAATCTCATCTAAAATATGTTCAGCCACGCTGCTATTGGGGTCCCATTTTTTGTGGCCGAATTCAAGCAGTATTCTCGCCACTTCTTTCTCCTGAAGATCATCCTTGAATAAAAGAGAGAAGGTACTTTCTTCAAAATTTGCTGCTTCTGATTTTCTGGCATTCTCCTCGAAAAAAGCAGCTTCATCTCCCGGAGATTTTCTCTCCAGTTGTGCAATACGGTCTCTGATGTATTTGTTAACTAACGCGTGAAGCCCTGATTCATCAATTCTCAAAACGGAGGCGCATTGTTTAATATAGTCCTGCTGCTTCGTAAAATCCTCTGCCTTATTGATACGTGAAATAGTCTCAGCAATTCTGTTAACAACAGCAGCTTTCTGGGCCGAATCATTGCCAGCTTCTTTCATCGCTACTTCCAACTGAAATAGAATTACATCTTTTTTATTTCGTTGAATAAATTCGGCAAAAGCAGCGGCTCCCACTTTATTTACATAGCTGTCCGGGTCATCCCCATCGGGAATCAGCACCAATTGAACCTGCAAGCCTTCTTCCAAGGCCAGATCCAGTCCTCTCAGTGCAGCTTTAATGCCGGCTGCATCACCGTCATAAACAATAGTGAGGTTCTTGGTATATTTTTTTACCAGCCTAAGCTGGTCAGGAGTCAGGGCTGTTCCTCCGGAAGCCACTACATTTTCAATACCTGCCTGATGCAATGAAATCACATCCGTATATCCTTCAACCAATAAACATTCATTGGAGCGATCAATGGCTTGGCGAGCAAAATAAGACCCATACAGGATTTTGCTTTTCAGATAGATTTCATTCTCCGGACTATTAATATACTTAGGCGCTTTTTCCTGAGTTTTTAAAATTCTGGCACCGAATCCTAATACTTTTCCGCTGTGGTTGTGAATCGGAAAAATGACGCGGCTTCTGTAATTATCAGTTAGCTGATCGTAGCGTGTAACGCTTAGCCCTGCTTTTAAAAGCAATTCAGGATTGAACTGCGCCTGTTGGGCTGCTTTAGTAAAGGCATCCTTTTGTTCGGGAGAATACCCCAATTGAAACTTTCGAATTGTTTCTTCGGTAAAGCCTCGTTCTTTAAAATATGAAAGTCCGATGTCCTGTCCTTCTTCCGTATCAAAAAGTTGTTTTGTAAAGTACTGCTGCGCAAATTGATTAAGTGCAAAAAGACTATCTGCTATTTGTACTTTTTCGCGTTGCTCTTCATTTAGATACGTTTCTTCAATTTCGATTCCGTATCGCTGGGCCAGCCATTTTAATGCTTCAGGATAGCTGTATTTTTCATGCTCCATCACGAAACTGACAGCATTCCCGCTTTTTCCGCAACCAAAGCATTTATAAATTTCCTTCGTTGGTGAAACAGTAAAGGAGGGGGTTTTCTCGTTGTGAAATGGACAGAGACCCAGCAGGTTAGTACCTCTTCGTTTTAATTTAACAAAGCTTCCCACCACATCAGTGATATCGGTGCGGGCCATGATCTGTTGGATCGTAGAGGGAGAAATCATGATGGCAAGATAATCAAAATTGCTCCTAGTCACAATCAATGTGAATGATGATGAAAATCAGGCAACTCTGCAAACTATAGTAATACCTTGAACAGGAAGACCTATTGTTCACGCCCAAAAGGGCATTAAATCCAACGTTATGAACCAGGAAACACTCTCACAGCTCATTCAGGAATGTCAGGATACTATTAGCCGCCTTCGGGATTTCAGGGATGAATTTAACCGGGACGAGAAAAGTATTCAGCAGGCAGTTGGACATTCCTTGTCAAAAGAAAGATTAGTTGATGTGGAACATCTGCATAATCAATTTGATATTCAATTAAAGAACATTCATGACTTGAAACATGGTTATGAGGCCTTGCAGCGACAACTTTCACCGGATGCGGATGATACCATTTTAAAGGATAAAAAAGATAAGCTTCGAGATGATTTTCAGGCGTTGGAACAAACGCTAATTGGCTTGAGAGGAGAATTTGAAAATTTTGTTACTAAAGTAAACGCTTAAAACTTAAAGTATGGCAGAATTTGATACCGCCCATGTCAAAAATATAGTCTTGCTTGGTCATGCCGGCTCAGGTAAGACGACGTTGGCGGAATGCATGTTATTTGAAGCCGGACTAATTAACAGAAGAGGTAGTATAGGAGAGAAAAATACGATTGGTGATTATCATGAGTTAGAGCATGAACGAGGGAATTCGATATTCAGCAAGTTGTTGCACACTCGTTGGAAAGGGTATAAAATAAATATAATTGATACTCCGGGTTATGATGATTTTTCTGGTGAAGTTATTGCTGCCTTGCGAGTAGCTGACACGGGAATTATGCTGTTGAATGCAACAGCCGGCGTAGAAGTGGGAACCGATATTATTTGGGATTACACGGAACAATATCGGACTCCTATGATTTTTGCTGTAAACAAACTCGATGATGAGAATGCAGACTTTGAACGTTGTGTAGCGGAAGCTAAATCTCATTTCAGCAATAAAGTGGTGCTGGTTCAATATCCACGTAAAACTGGTGCAGATTTTCATGAGGTTGTA
>JBEGML010000033.1:0-2763 GCA_041183145.1 Bacteroidota bacterium
GATCTGATGATGCCTGCCTGTCATCAGCTCCACCTCAAGCAAATGATAGCGTTCTATAGAAGCCAGTAAACGGTAATTCAACTCTGCCCTGAGTGAATTTTTTATTTCGTGCAGGTAAGCACGTGATTTGTTTTTTTCTTCGTTTTTTATCAAATAATGTATCAGGGTGTCCGCATCGGCAGGAGGTTTTTGAGCACTTACCGCCCAGTACGTTTTGGCAATATCTCTGCTTCTGAAGAGCTCGTTCATGCGAGCCAATGCTTTGCTGGTTCGGGCAAAAACAACAATTCCGCTAACCGGACGATCAAGTCGGTGCACGGTACCCAGAAAAACTTCACCGGGTTTATCGTATTTTTCTTTAATATAAGCTTTTACATCATCAGCCAGGGTGCGGTCTCCGGTTTTATCGCCCTGCACAATTTCTGAAGGCAGCTTGTTTACAACCAGCAGATGATTGTCTTCGTAAAGTATGCGCGAGGCAAGGCTGCGCTCAGTATTGCTCTGAGGCATTAGGGAAGTCTCTGCTTTTAACGTCTGATACATAGGCGGCAACGCCCTTATTGATTTCTTCGTACAGGTTCAGGTATCGTCTCAGGAACCTCGGTTTGAACTCGATGTTGAGCCCGAGCATGTCGTGCAGCACCAGCACCTGCCCGTCAACATCTGCACCTGCTCCGATGCCGATGATGGGTATCTGAAGTTCTGAGGCTATCCTGCCGGCCAGCGTGGCAGGTATTTTTTCGAGCACAATGGCGAAGCATCCGGCCTTTTCCAGTGCATGCGCATCTTCAATGAGACGTGCTGCTTCATCTTCTTCTTTAGCTCTTACGGTATAGGTGCCGAATTTGTAAATTGATTGTGGCGTCAGGCCCAGGTGTCCCATCACGGGTATGCCGGCGCTGAGGATTCGTTTTACGGATTCTTCAATTTCACGTCCTCCTTCCATTTTGATGGCATGAGCTCCGCTTTCTTTCATCACCCTGATAGAAGAGGTGAGGGCTTCCTTTGAGTTTCCCTGATAACTGCCGAAAGGCAGATCAACTACCACCAGGGCGCGGTCAACAGCTCTGATGACCGAGGTGGCATGGTAAATCATTTGATCAAGTGTGATGGGCAGAGTGGTCTCGTGTCCGGCCATAACATTTGAGGCACTGTCGCCCACCAGAATCACATCTATGCCCGCCTGATCGATGATACCTGCAAGGGTAAAATCATAGGCCGTGAGCATGGCAATCTTTTCACCACGACGCTTCATTTCCAGAAGCACATTGGTAGTTACCTTTTTTACTTCCCTGTGTACCGACATATTTGGCAATATTTACATACAAACCTAAAGGTAATTCCGCAATCCCTCTATCTTTGCAAACCTGAATCTTGACCTGAATGTTTAAAATGCTCCGAAAGGCCACACTGGCTTTGCCCGTATGTTTGTCTTTTCTGTTTTCCTGTGAGACAGAACCTGAAATTCTGGCTCCATACAAAGAACAGGCAGTCATTTATGGCCTCCTTAATCAGAAAGACAGCATTCAAATCATTGAGGTAGGGCGTGTTTTTCAAGGTGCCGGCAATGCCTATGATATGGCAAGAGTATCAGACTCCATTAATTATAACTCTTCCGATATTGTGGTGAGTCTGGAAGAAACCGAAAACGGTGCAGTCAGAAAAACCATCATCCTCAACGATACTGTTATTTCCTCAGCTACCAGCGGTACCTTTGATAAATCAAACAATAAGGCATATTATACCAATGAAAAACTCAGCTACTTATATTCTTACATCCTCAGACTAAAAAACCTGAAAACAGGTTATGAATGTTCAGCGCAAACTCCACTGGTTTCTGTAAATGTTCCTGCTGAACGTGATACTATACTAATAACCAGACTGCCGCGTTCGCCTAAAATCGCGCTTAAACTAGATGTTACAAAGTACGCAACCTTAAGTCCAACCTGGTCGAGCATTCCGAATGGCAGAGATTATCAGATGACACTTCGCTTTCATTATAAAGAGTATACAAACGGGAACGACACAGTTTACAAATTTATTGATTGGAAGCAGGCCCTGATCACTGCAGGAAATATCAAAGGTGGAGAACTAATTGCGCAGGAAATAAAATGTGAGGATTTTTTCAAATTTCTTCAGGTTCAAAAAGATGCAGGAGTGTTTGAGGATAACAACGTCAACAGAAAGCCTAATTACCTAGAAATCTTTATGGCAATTGGTGGTGATGAATTGAGTACCTACTCCAAAGTTAGTAAGCCTTCCTCAACAGTAATCTATCAGGAACGTCCTTATTATTCAAACATAAAAAATGGTCTTGGTATTTTAAGCTGTCGTTATGTTACAACGCCTTACAAGAAGAAATTTGATTCCACAACTCTAAGAGAATTTGCCTTCGGTCCATACACCTCCGGGTTAAATTTCAGAGAGTAAAATCCGTTTCAAACTATCCTTAAATTCTTATTAAACTCCAAACTCCGCTATTGCTGAGTACTACATTCTCTTAATCGCTGTTTCAAAAGAGAACAATAAGTTCAGACATAGATAACAGTGGAATAAATTAGAAGCAGTGGATCAGGCTTGCTCAGCCTGAACAAGACAAATCCCTGATGATTGTTGTTTACCGGGTAAAAAAATCTTCGGCAATGCTGAAAAAATCAGATTCCCAGCACATACAGAACCTATACTTTAAGGCAAAAAATCTGTAGCTTCTGCACAAGCTCTGCTGAAGGCAAGGCCTGATGCCTAATAAGCAAAGCATTTTTT